>JBEKWZ010000273.1:0-5429 GCA_049512555.1 Candidatus Sulfotelmatobacter sp.
TCCGGTGAAGATCACTTATACGCGCGAGGAAGTTTTCTGGGCGCACCGCGGACGGCCGCGCACCATTATCGATCTGAAGACTAGTGTGAAAAGTGACGGGCGCATCACCGCCGTAAAGGCGCGCGTGGTGCAGGATGGCGGCGCTTATTGTTCCTACGGTGTGGTCACGATTCTTTATTCCGGTGCGCTGCTGGGCGCGCTCTACGATATCCCCAATATTCAATACGACGGATACCGGGTGCTGACCAACAAGCCCGCGTGCGGCGCGATGCGCGGCCACGGCACGGTGAATGTTCGGTTCGCTTTTGAGTCGCAACTCGACGAACTCGCGGCGAAGATTGGGATGGACCCGGCGGAGATTCGGCAGCGCAATCTGCTGCAGCCGCCCTGCATTACGGTCAACGGTCTGCGGGTGCAGAGTTACGGGCTGCCCGAATGCATCGAAAAGACTGTGGAGCGTTCTGGGTGGAAGCAGCGCAAGGGCAAACTGCCCAAGGGACGCGGGCTCGGGATTGCGTGCAGCCACTATGTCAGCGGCGCGGCCAATTCAATTATTCGTTCCGACATGCCGCATTCGACGGTCAACATCAAGATTGACCGAGACGGCGGCGTTGTGGTGTATACCGGCGCTTCGGAAATCGGTCAGGGATCGGACACGATGACCGCGCAGATCGCGGCCGAAGTTCTGGGATGCTCCCTGCCGCGAGTGCGAGTGATTGCCGCCGATACGGACCTGACTCCGATTGACATTGGATCGTATTCAAGCCGAGTCACCTTCATGGCGGGAAACGCGACATTGCGAGCTGCCGCAGAAGTGAAGAAGCTGATTGCGGCGGCAGCGGCGAAGAAGATGAACTGTGGTGCGGAAGAGCTCATCTTTCGGGATGACTTGATTCTCAAGAAGGTTCGTGTGGGCGCGGGCGACTCGCCCGCGCAAGGCGAGTCCGCGCAAAACCCGCTCGGACCGGACCCTTCGACTTCGCTCAGGGCAGGCTCGCGAGAGCACCCGTCTCTACGCGAGCAGTTGGCATCCCACGGTGCGGAGTCGGCCTCGGTCAGCGGGCGCGTCGAAGGGCAGATTCTGCGGGGATCGTTGCAGCAGAAGCGGAAGGACGAAGGGCCGAAAGATTGGATGACGTTTGAGGAAGCTGTGGTTGCGGCGATTGACTTCCATGGAGCGCTCACCGGAACCGGATCCTACGCTCCTCCGCAGGAAGCTCGTGGCGGCAAACATAAGGGCGCGGGAGTCGGGCCGTCGCCAGCCTATTCATACTCCGCGCAGGTCGCGGAGGTCAGCGTCGACGAAGAAACTGGCGAAGTCACGGTGCACAAAGTGTGGGCGGCGCACGATTGCGGGCGCGCCCTAAATCCGGTTTCCGTGGAAGGTCAGATTATCGGTTCGGTGTGGATGGGCATGGGGCAGGCGCTCACCGAAGAAATGGTTTGGAAAGACGGCATGCTGATGAATCCCGGGTTGCTCGAATACCGCAGTCCGTCGTCGGTGGAGTCGCCGGAGATCGAGCCCATCATCGTCGAGAGCGTCGACCCGGAAGGTCCGTTTGGAGCGAAGGAGTGCAGCGAAGGGTCGCTGGCGGCGACGATTCCGGCGATTGCTAATGCGATTTACGATGCGGTCGGCGTGCGGTTGCATGAATCGCCGTTCACGCCAGAGAGAGTTCTGGCGGCGCTGCGCGCGAAGAAAAATGCCAAGGCGCTGAACCTGACTGAGGGCGTGGACCCAACTTCGCCGGTACGATTCCGCGAACATGGCGGGTCGCTGTGCTTCAAGGGCAAGGGCCCGGAGCGGCATGCGCTTGACCCATCGCGGAGCGGAACTCCAAACGTGGCTGGAGGGGCGGATTGAGTCTTCCAGACTTTAAACTGCTGCGGCCGCGCGCCGTCGACGAGGCGGTTCGCTACCTAAGCGAGCATGCGGGCAACCTTCGCGTGCTGGCCGGCGGCACCGATCTGATTCCTTCGATGCGGCAGAAACTCTTTGAACCGGAGTACGTCCTCGATCTGCGTGGAATTGCCGCGCTGCGCGGGATCAGGCCGCGGAACGATGGCGGAGTGGAAATCGGGGCGTTGACTGCGCTGCGTGCGATCGAACGTTCAGACTTCTTGCGACAGCATTATCCGGTGCTGACTGAAGCGGCCGCGACGGTTGCGTCGCCCGTGCTGCGGAACATGGGCACGATTGGCGGCAACATCTGCCTCGACACGCGCTGCTTGTGGTACAACCAGTCGCTCACGTGGCGCAAAGGCTGCGGATTCTGCATCAAGAAAGACGGCGATCTTTGTCACGTCGCGCCGGGAGGCAGCAAGTGCTGGGCGGTATTTTCAGGAGACACCCCTCCGGCGCTGCTCTGCCTGAACGCGGAAATCGAAATCGCCAGCCCGCACGGGACGCGCCGCGTCGCGCTGCGCGATTTCTACACGGGGCTGGGGGAAGACTATCGCAAGCTGCAGCCGAACGAGCTGGTCACACGCGTCCTCCTGCCGTCGTCGTCAGCCGACTACTGTGGGATTTATCGAAAACTGCGAGTGCGCGGATCGATCGATTATCCGCTGGCTGGAGTTGCGGTTGTGATGAAATTATCCGACGGTCATGTCGCCGATGCGCGGATCGGCATTACTGCCGTGAATCCCGCGCCGCTGCTGGTGAAAGGAGCGTCCGAGTTGCTGGCAGGAAAAGCTGTCGATCAAGGTCTTGCCGAAGCTGCCGGAGACCTGGCCGCAAAAGTTTGCAAACCGTTGACAACCTCGGCCCTTACTCCGGAATATCGTCGCGAGATGATTCGTGTGTTCACGAAGAGGGCGGTGCTGGCGGCAGCCCAAATGTCGGATCGAAACTGATAGATTCGCGGAAGAGAAAGCAGATGGCCAACTACCAAATCGCGCAGGTTAACATTGGTCGAGTGAAGGAGCCGGTCGAAGATCCGCTGATGGCCGGATTCGTCTCGCGGCTCGATGAGATCGATGCACTCGCCGACCGCAGTCCCGGATTTGTGTGGCGGCTACAAACGCCCGTCGGCAATGCGACTTACTTTCGACCTTACCCGGAGGACGACCGGATCCTGATCAATATGTCCGTTTGGGAGAGCGTTGCGGCGCTGCGGCATTACGTTTACAAGACGGCTCACGCAGAACTTCTTCGTCAAAGGGAATCCTGGTTCGAGAAGTTCTCGGGCACCTATACCGTGTTGTGGTGGGTCCCGGCAGGGCATCGTCCCGGCATCGACGAAGCGACGAAACGGCTGGCCCATCTCGAGCAACATGGACCCACGCAGTTCGCCTTCACCTTTAAAACGACTTTCGAGCCGGATGAGCAGTTTCAGCAGGCCATCGATTGGTCGTCGTTCGTGCCCTGTCCGGCGACTTAACCGAGGCTCGTCGAACCTAGGCTCGTCAAAGCGAGGCTCGTCAAAGCGCGGCAAGCGTCGCGGCCGCCTGATAGAATGCCGCCGTAGCTGAAGCCGACTGACGATCCCCTTGATCACCGACTGCCACATTCACATCCAGCCGATGGAAATGTTCAAGCCCCATGCGCTGGAGCTGATGAAGAAGAATCGTCCGAACTTCGACCAGATCGTGGAGTTCTGCCGCTCGTCCAAATCCTTTCTCAAGTTCCTCGACGCCAGCGGCATCGACCGCGCCATGCTCATCAACTACGTAGCACCGGAGGTGATTGGATTTACCAACGGAGTGAACCAGTTCGTCGCCGACTATGTGAAGGAAAATCCGAGGCGTTTGCTTTCGTGCGGCAGCCTGCACCCGAAGCACACCACGAATGTGCTGGCCGATGTGGAACAGATTCTGCGGCTGGGGTTGCAGATGATCAAGATTCATCCCCCGCACCAGTTGCTGTTTCCCAACGATTATCTGAGGGGAGCCAAAGAACTGGAGATTATCTACCGCGCGGCGGAAGCCAATGGCGTTCCGGTCATGTTCCACACGGGGACATCGATTTTTCCGGGCGCGCGCAACAAGTATGGTGATCCGATTTATGTCGACGATGTTGCGGTGGACTTTCCTAAGCTAAAGATCTTGCTGGCCCATGGCGGACGGCCACTGTGGATGCAGACTGCATTTTTTCTGGTGCGGCGGCACCCGAACGTTTATCTCGACATCAGTGGCATCCCGCCTAAGACGCTGCTGAAATATTTTCCGCGGCTGGAAGAGATCGCGCACAAGACCCTGTTCGGCACCGACTGGCCCGGACCGGGCGTGCCCGACATCAAGAAAAATCTGGACGAGTTCCGCGCGCTGCCGCTGAGCGAGGCGATTCAGCAGCAGATCCTAAGCAAGACGGCGCTCTCGATTTGGCCGAGCTGAGAGTGGCCGGAGTGACTCTCGTGTAGGTCTCACTGTTAGCCTTGGATGTCACTCGTGGACGTTGGAAACCTGGCGTGTTTCAGGTATAAAAAAGGTTGCATTCCCGCGTTCCCCTCGCGCGGTTCGGCAACCAAAAATCCTGCGAAACGAAGCGAGAAAGCCATGTCCAGCCCGGCCACAACCCACCCGCCCAAGGGACTTGAGGGCGTCGTTGCCACGAATTCGAAGATCTGCTACATCGACGGAGATCGCGGCGTTTTGGCCTATCGCGGCATCGACATTCACGAACTGGCCGACCAGTCGAATTTTGAAGAGACGTGCTATCTGTTGTGGTTTGGAAAGCTTCCCACGCGCGTAGAACTGCGCGAGTTGCACGAGCGTCTGGCCGAAGAGCGCAAGCTGGATGCGGCCATCATCACCTTGCTGCGCAATGCGCCGCCGCACGCCCTGCCCATGGATGTGTTGCGCACTGCTGTTTCGGCGCTGTCATTCTACGATCCGCAGGAAAAAAGCAACGACAGCAAGGCCAATCTTGATAAAGCGATTCGCATCACTTCGCAGATCGCCATGATTGTCGCGGCGTATGACCGCATCCGCAAAGGGCATCCCGTGGTCGAGCCCGACCGCTCGCTTTCGCATGCGGCGAATTTTCTGCTCATGCTGAATGGCCATCAGCCCTCGCCGACGGCCGAGCGCGCGCTCGATATTGCGTTGATTCTGCATGCGGACCACGAACTGAACGCTTCGACGTTTGCCGCGCGCGTCACGGCTGCGACTTTGTCGGACATGCATTCCGCCATCACCTCGGCTATCGGCGCCTTGAAGGGACCGCTGCATGGCGGCGCGAACGAAGCGGTGTTCCTGATTCTCGAAGCGATTGATGCTTCCGGCGCCGACCCGGTTGACTACGTCAAGGGCATGCTGGCGCAAAAGAAAAAAATTCCCGGCTTTGGCCATCGCGTTTATCACACTGAAGATCCGCGCGCGACGCACCTGCGTGCTATGTCCCGTGACCTGGGCAAAGCCAGCGGGCAGGCCAAGTGGTTTGAGATCTCGCATAAGATAGAAGAGTTTGTGAAGGCCGATAAAAAGCT
>JBEKWZ010000274.1:0-5423 GCA_049512555.1 Candidatus Sulfotelmatobacter sp.
GCGAGCGCGGCTGTCTTGATCGCCGAAAGTTCGTCGAGCAACTGCGGCGGAAAGTTCGACTGATCGTCGGCGGATGCTGATGGCGGCGCTGCAAACAGCCTTGGGGCGGCGTGCTGGGCCGGCGGGTTCTGGGCTTGCGCTGCAGTCACAAGGGCTGCGGTCAGAAGAACGAGAGCATTGAGAATCGAGGAGAGCAGGATGGATCGCAATGAAATGTTGGTCATGGTCGTTGGTCAGTGTATCTGACGCGACCGAGCGGAGGATAGAGCCAGGGCCTTGGCAACTCCGGCAATTGCAGAAGATTCGCTGAAAGCTTTCAACCAATTAGCTTTTTGCGGTAGGATTACTCCGTTTTCCTGAGGAGGCGAGAATGGCACAGCACAGTCCGGCCGACATCGCGCGGCAAGCTTCAACGTTGTCAATTCTGTGGGGAGTTCTTCTGATTATTTTCGGCATGGTCGCGATCGGTTCGCCGTTTCTCGCTGCCGTGGCCGTCAGCACGCTGATTGCCTGGCTCATCGTTCTGGCCGGCGTGGTTCATGTGATGCTCGGCGTGCGCACGCATGGAGCCGGCAGCATGATCTGGAAGATTCTGGTGGGGCTCGCCTATCTATTCTTCGGCGCATACCTGCTCATCCACCCGGTCGCGGGAGTGGCGTCGCTGACATTGTTGCTGGCGGTTCTTTTCTTGATCGAAGGCTGCCTCGAGATTATTCTGTTTTTCAATTTGCGCGCGCTGGGCGGTTCGAGCTGGCTGCTGGTCGACGGCCTGATCACGATAGTGTTGGGCGGGATGATCTACGTGCACTGGCCGTCAAGCTCCGCTTGGGCGGTCGGCACGCTGGTTGGGGTGAGCATGATCATCAGCGGATTTTCGCGCGTCATGCTGTCGTTGGCGGTGCGCAAGACAATCACCGCGGCGGCATAGATTTGAGTTTTGGCTGGATGTATTCGGTCAAAGCTCCCTTGGCTCGATTCCCTACACAGCGCCGCTGAAGCCGGCGGCTGTGCAAGTGAACGGAGGAATAACGAATGGGCGGCTTGATCCCGTTAAAGGATGCTTCGCGAAGTCCGACGCGCGTCCCGATCGTTACGATCCTCATCATCGTGGTGAATGTTTTTGTTTTTATCCGCGAGCTGATCGGTGGGGACGCCTTTGTGACCGCGTGGTCGCTGATCCCCGCGCAGATTGTTTCCGGCCATCACTGGATCACGATTCTGACCGCGATGTTCATGCACGCCAGTTGGTCGCACATCATCGGCAACATGATTTTCTTGTGGGCCTTTGCCCCGGAAATCGAAGACGCGATGGGCCGAGGACGATACCTGGTTTTCTACCTCGTCGGCGGCTTGGTAGCCATGCTCGCCCAGGTCGCGGCCAGCCCGCATTCCACGGTGCCCAACCTCGGCGCCAGTGGCGCCATTGCCGCCGTGATGGGCGCGTTTCTGGTGACTTATCCGCGCGATCGCATTAAGTCGATTCTGTTCATCTTCATATTCATAAGAGTTACCTTCATTCCGGCCGCACTGCTCATCGGCTTCTGGTTCCTGACGCAACTGTGGAGTGCAGGCTCGGTGGCGCAAGTGCAAGGTGGAGGGGTCGCGTATCTGGCCCACATCGGAGGCTTCATTTTCGGAGCGGTCACGGCGCGTCTGTTCGAAGATCCGCGGCGACTCGCATTGCAGCAGAGCGCAGAATAATTTTTAGGCGTACTGATCTCTGCGCGTACAGATTTCTAGGCATAAAGAAACGGCCGCTCTCGGTGGCTGCTCCAGAAATAGGCAAGAATGATCACGCTGGCGACCGCGGCGTATGCACACCACAGTGAAGTGAACGCGTAGCGTTTGACCGCCATCACTGCCAGCAGGATTACCAGGTTGGCGGCGCCGAAGAGAACCATCATTCTGATCTTCGAGAAAAACAACGATCCGCAAGTTGCAATCACATAGAGCACGCCAACCGCGGTATTGTTGGTCGCCTGATTGATGTACACAATGCTGTTTGCCCTGACGAACAGCTGCAGTGGGAAGGCCGTCAGAGCCCACAATATATAGAGCGTAGTTCCTGCGCCGAGCACGACGAAGGGCAGCATCCGCCGCCGGTTCGCGGCGGTCGGCTCAAACAGCCAAACGCTCATCGGCAGCAGAAAGGGAAGCAGTCCCTGCGCATAAAGCATGAAGGCCGCCCCCATGTCGTGCGCCACCGCAGACGAAAGAATTCCATCCAGGCCCAGCCAGACGAATCCCTCGATGAACTGATGGACGGCGAAGAGCGCGGGCAGGGTGGCGAAAAGCAATTCGCGTCTGTGCTTTACCCGGGTCAACGTAACCACTCCAACCGCGCCCAGTCCGGCGCTGCCCACAAAATTCGCTGTCGCTGAAAAGCACACGGGATCATTTTCTCCGCTGGGAGGATTACATTTCTCGCCGCAGAACGCAAAACATTTTTGTACTGATTTTCTTCTGATGCGGGTTGGAAGATAGGAATGCGACCCTACCCGCAGACTAGCCTTTCGCCAGGCACATTCCGACCACCGAGGCGCAGCCTTCCACAAACTCCTGTTCCGCCGCCGTGAACGCGTTGGAAAAATAACTCTCAATATCGAATTCGGCGACCAGTTGCCCCTTCACGAAGATGGGGACAACGATCTCGCACTTCACCAGGGGCGATCCGGCCAGGTAGCGCGGATCTTTGGAAACATCATGTACCACCACCGTCTTGCCGGTGCGGGCCGCGGCGCCGCAAAGTCCGGAGTTGAGCGGAATGCGCGCGTTAGGACTAAAGCTGCCCACGTACGGTCCGATCACAAGCACCCCCGAATCCACTCCGTCGACCAGATAAAAGCCGACCCAGTTGTAGCGCGTCATTTTTTCATGCAGGCGTTGCGAGACGCGCTCCATAACGGCTTGCGCCGTGGGAGCGGTTTTGGCGAAGTCCCGAAATTCCCGTAGAAGCTCTTCGTGCGCAGGAGTCATCGTTCCAGGAGTCATGGTTCCCGTTGTTATGGTTCAGCCAGTGACGGTTCGGCTCTCTTACCAAGCCTTCAGCAGACATGGCGGCACGCTCTCGCCTCCATCCCCGACACTAGTGTAACGATGAAACCACGGGATGCGCGATTACTTGAGGTCATCAACCAGGTACAGGTCAGAAGGCGTAAGACGGTAGAGGGGAGCGTCAAGGTTTGTTCCAGCAACTTGCCCCTGCAGGCTCGTTCTAGTCAGGGCCATCCCCAGGCTGGGAAAGCAGGGGAGATATCTCTGCTTCTATCGGCACAATCGGATAGTCTTCGTCCTCGCGGACTGCCCATCTGCCACCCGACTTTTCCACCCAAACGATCGCACCAGTCTTGGCGCCGCCTCGAACGGGGATCTTCCTCTTGTCACCCTTGACCAGGATTGTCGGTGTAGCCAGTACATTGCGGACATGCGTCACTGCAACGAGGTGCTTTGAGGAGCGGGCTGCCATAGACAAAAGAAACTTAAGCTTGGCGGAATAACGATCATAAAACTGGTGGAACGACTCTCCTTGAGGAGCGGGCCGGTCCGGGTCGTCTTCCAACTTCTTTAAATCGCCCAGGATCATACTGACTTGCTGCCCCGCAAGAGTACCAACATTCCACGGTCGTAATTCCGGCGTCGGAAATATCGGCTGTCTTGTCACGCGCGAGATTGCCGTAGCGGTCTGTTGCGCCCGCATGAGGTCTGAACAATAGATGCGACCTACGCGATACTTTGCGAGCTTCTCTGCCGTTTCCCGCGCCTCGCGAAGGCCATTTTCATCCAGCGGCACGTCGAGCCAGCCCCGCAATCTTTCCGATTCACCATGCGAGTTGAGCACAGTCCTACCGTGACGCACCAGAATCAGATTCCCCATTCCGAGGCTCCATTTTTCATTGAGATTTTTCCAAGCGTTCAGCGGCAGGCAAGGAGTGAGGGAGTCGTATTTTTCAAAGTCAGTCCGCTAAATTGACATTACTGTAACATGTGTTTAACATCCCTTTAACATTCCGTCAATGCGTTATTCAGGGCCATTCCAAGCCCCAACCAATATTCTTGACCGCCGAACTTCACCCTCACGATCCCTCCACCGGAATTGACCACAACTCTCGTAGTGAAGCACCTGTGTTTTCAATTGGTTGCAGCCGCTCCGGAACCACGCTTCTCTACCACATGATTCTGTCCGCCGGTGACTTTGCCGTTTATCGCATGGAATCCCATGTTTTTACCCTGCTGGAGCCGCGTTTTCAGCCCCTCACGTCGAACAAGAACAAACAGAGGATGTTGAATGCCTGGTATCAATCTCGGCTCTTCACCCGTTCCGGCGTTGATCGCGAGCTTTTCGAATCGAGAGTGATGGCCGAATGCCGCAACGGCGGTGATTTTCTGCGCATTCTGATGGAGGAAATCTGTCGTTCGCAGGGTGTGCGCCGCTGGGCAGAGACGACGCCCGAGCACATTCTCTACATGGCACGGATTAAGGAGACAATCCCCAAGGCCTTGTTCATTCATGTGATTCGCGACGGCCGGGATGTCGCGCTGTCCTGGGAGAAACTGTCGCAAATCCGACCACTGCCTGGGGATCCTCACCGCCCTGCGATTGCTGCCGCGATTTACTGGGATTGGTTCGTCAGTCGTGGACGGAAGGTCGGGCATGCCCTGGGCGAGGACTACACCGAAGTCTCCTACGAGGACCTGGTGATCAAGCCGGTAGAAATCCTGAAAGGCCTCGAACCGTTTATCGCACACCCTCTCGACTACGACCGCATTCGGAGCGTTGCGATTGGGTCCGTAGCCGCTCCAAACAGCGCTTACAAGGGTGAGAAACGGAGTCCGATCGGACGATGGAAAACTGATTTCACCCCTCACGAGCTTGAGGTCTGTGAGGCTCTGATCGGCCGCTCACTGATTGATTTGGGATATGAGACCGTCACGCCTGCGGCAACCAAGAAAATGCCGGCCTATCTTGCTGCTTTGCGGGCCACCTATCGCAATTATTTTGAAGCGAAGCTCTTTGTTAAGACCCGTACTCCTTTGGGCCGTTGGTTCACCAGTCGAAATCTCGCTCGTCTCTGACCGCAGCCCCTCTTGCTCCGGATTTTCTCCCAGTGATTCTTGCCCGTCTCACCCTGCGTGCGATTACTAGAAGTCACTAACCTGGAACGGGTCAGCGACCCGTATTCACCGGCCTAGTTGTTACCCCGTCGGGAGTGTTCGCTCGCGCAGTTGTGGAACGGCTGTGTTTACCAATGGTTGTCGACGGACCGCTGCCTGGGCCCGGGAGCATTAGCCGTCACCTGGCCGCTTGTCGAAAACGCGGGAATGGTAACCCTCTCCTGATTACGAAAGCTACTGTTCAGCTGACCTGAGACTGCCGATTAGACATACGACCACATTTTTATAAATTTCAAACTGATTGGTGGAGG
>JBEKWZ010000275.1:0-8443 GCA_049512555.1 Candidatus Sulfotelmatobacter sp.
AGCAATCCCGGCGAAAAACTGAAGAAAGATATGTACGTGGTTGCGACGGTAAATGCGGGCTCGATCCAAAATGCCATTGCGCTCCCGGATGCAGCGGTCCTGCGCGATACCGAGAACCAGCCCTTTGTTTATGCCGCGGCATCTGCGAACCAGTTTGGCAGACGCTCGGTTACGCTCGGAGAAAGCCTGAACGGAAAGACGGAAATTACCAGCGGGCTGAAACCGGGCGACCACGTCGTCGGAAATGGCAGCTTGTTCCTGCAGTTTGCGAACTCGCTGCAGCGTTAGCGCGATTTGAGCAGGCTTTGAGGAAGCGTTTCAAAACTTTGGCGCGAATAAAGACAGTGTCCACCACATCCGAATGATCCACCGAATAGTCCAAGCGGCGCTGCGGCAAAAGTTCCTGGTGCTGATGCTGACCGCTTTCATCACGGTTGGGGGAATCCTGTCTTTTCAACGGATGCCCGTGGACGCCTATCCCGATCTCTCGCCTCCGCAGGTCGAAATTATCACCCAGTGGCCGGACCATGCCGCCGAAGAAGTCGAGCGGCTGGTCACCCTTCCCCTTGAACTTGAGATGAACGGCGTCCCGCACATGATCGTGATGCGCTCCATCTCGCTGTATGGGCTGTCCGATCTCATCCTGACCTTCGAAGACAACACCAACGATTACTTTGCGCGGCAAATCGTTTTCGAGCGGCTTGCTCAAGCCACGTTGCCGACAGGCGTAACTCCGAGTCTCGCGCCTCTGTTTAGCCCGAGTGGGCTGGTGTATCGCTATGTTCTCGAAAGTCCCGACCGCAGCCCTCAGGAACTCAAGACGATCGAGGACTGGGTGATTGAAAGAGCGTATCGTTCGGTCCACGGCGTCGCGGACGACTCAGGCTTCGGCGGGACGGTGATGCAGTATCAGGTGCTGCTCGACCCCGCGCGCATCTACGGATATCACCTGACCATTCCACAAGTCACTGCCGCCCTGGCGGCCAACAACTCGAATGCCGGCGGCGGCTTCTATTCTCAAGGCGGACAGTTCTACTACGTTCGCGGCATCGGCTTGGTGCGCAACACAGAGGACATCGGGAACATCGTCGTCGGCGCCAACAAAGGCGTGCCCATCCGAGTACGTGATGTTGGAGATGTGACCATCGGGCACGCTCCGCGTCTGGGGGAATTTGGCTTTCAGAAAAATGATGATGCGGTTGAGGGCGTCATTCTCATGCTGCGTGGGGAGCAGACGCAGAACGTTCTCAAGGGCGTTGAGGCAAAAACGGAAGAACTGAACCGCCAGATCCTGCCGCCTGACGTCAAGATTCATCCCTATTACGACCGCAGTGAATTAGTAGACCTGACTACGGACACGGTGGAAGCGAACCTGCTTCGCGGCATGGTGCTGGTTTTAGTGGTGCTGATTTTCTTTCTGGTCAGCTTCCGCGCCGCGGTCATTGTTGCCCTCACCATTCCGCTCTCGCTTTTGTTTGCCTTCATCGTGCTCCACGCGCACGACGTTGCCGCGAATCTGCTTTCCATCGGCGCCATTGATTTCGGAATTGTCATCGATGGCACCGTGGTGATGATTGAAAATATTTACCGCGAATTGGCGTTACGCGAGGGACAGCAATACAACTTGAACGAAGTCATTCTGGCGGCCGCGAAAGATGTAGATCGCCCGATTTTCTATTCGGTGGCCGTCATCCTCGCCGGCTATCTGCCGATTTACGCGTTGAGCGGACCGTCCGGAAAACTGTTCCACCCCATGGCTGAGACCATGTCGTTCGCCCTGGTTGGCGCGCTCATCTTGACCCTCACCCTGATCCCCGTACTCGCATCCTACTGGTTCAAGAAAGGCGTCCACGAGAAGCCGAATCGCGCATTCGAATGGATGAAGCGGAAATACGCAGTCCAGCTGGATTGGTCACTCGACCGGCCCAAGACCACCATCGTGATCGCGACTCTGATCTTCGCGGCAACCCTGCTGCTGGTACCCTTCATCGGCGGCGAGTTCATGCCCCACCTCGATGAAGGCGCGCTCTGGGTGCGGGCTACGATGCCGTACACTATTTCCTTTGAGGAGGCGAGCAGCATCGCTCCTCAGATCCGCGACATCCTCATGTCCTATCCGCAAGTCACCGTGGTGGGTTCAGAGTTAGGACGTCCAGACGATGGCACTGACCCCACTGGCTTTTTCAACTGCGAGTTCTACGTCGGCCTGAAGCCCTACAAGGACAAATCCTGGACCGGCGAGGTCAGCGACAAAAAGCAACTCATCGACTCGATCAATAAGAAACTTACTGCCTTTCCCGGGATCATTTTCAACTACACGCAGCCCGCGGAAGATGCTGTGGACGAGGCATTGACCGGTCTCAAGAGCTCATTGGCGGTCAAAGTGTATGGCGAGGACCTGAACGTACTTCAAGACAAAGCGATCCAGATCAAGAACACACTCGCCGGTGTGCCCGGCTTCACCGACCTCACGGTCGTGCGCGAGCTTGGCCAGCCCAGCCTGCTGGTCGACGTCGATAGGAACAAGATCGCGCGGTATGGGATCAACGTTGCAGATGTGGAAGCCGTGATTTCGGCCGCGGTGGGCGGACAAGCGGTCACTCAGGTCATTCAAGGGGAAAAGCTCTTCGATCTGGTTGTCCGCATGCAGCCCCAGTTCCGTAGCAGCGCCCATGAGATTGGAAACCTGTTGGTGGGTACGCCCGATGGACAACAGATTCCGCTCAGCCAACTCGCCAATATTACGCAGGGCAACGGTGCGTCTTTTATTTATCGCGAAAACAACTCCCGCTACATCGGCGTGCAGTACAGCGTCGAGGGGCGTGATCTGGAGCGGGCGGTGCGAGACGGCCAGGCGGCAGTAAAGAAGGTCGTGACATTGCCTCAAGGCTACCGGATGGAATGGGGCGGCGAATACAGCCAGTTTCTCGACGCCAAGTCGCAGATGTACTTTATCGGTCCACTTGCCGTAGTGCTGATCTTCATGATCCTGTTTGCGCTGTACGGGAATTTCAAATTTCCCGTGACCATTGCGCTGGGTGTAATCATGACTGAGCCGGTGGGTGCGCTGGTTGCACTGAAACTCACGCACACTCCCTTCAGCGTTTCCTCCGTCTTGGGTCTTCTGGCATTGCTCGGGGTTTCAGTGGAAACGGCCGTCATTCTCGTCTCTTACATCAACAAGCTGCGCCGGGAAGGAATGGAGATCCGCCCGGCCATCCGCGAAGCCTCGCTCTTGCGGCTCCGCCCGATCATGATGACGGCTCTGGTCGCCTGCCTGGGATTGCTGCCGGCGGCGCTTTCCACCGGCATTGGATCGGATACTCAACGCCCTTTCGCCATTGTCATCGTGGCCGGTCTCATCTCCCGCCTGTTCATCGGATTCTTCGTCAATCCTGTGTTGTACGAGATGGTTGCCCGTGATGGCGATGTGCTCCAGGTTTGACGAAACAAAGGCTGTGAAATTCATCGAACGTATGGAGCTAGCCACGGACAGTCGCAGAAGCTGATGGCACCAAACATCGACGACTGGGTGAAACTGATCGCATGTGTGGGCGTTACCGGCCGGATTCCTTCGTTCCGGGTAGGAACTTGCGTGCGATTTGATCCGCGAGCTGTGGCGAAGTGGCTGCGCCAGATGCAGTCCGAGGTGCTCTCCAACAGCTCACGCAGTTGTTCTACGATCGAACTTCTCGCGGCTGCACTCTTCAGGAGAAAAGCGGGACGTATCTGCAGTCGAGCATGTTAGATTGATCGTCGGACGGCATGCAATGTGCTGTTCGATGAAGCACGCCATGGTATTCGGAGGGCTGCATGAGAGCTTTGATCCAGGATCTTACCTACGCATTTCGCCAGTTGCGCAAGACGCCGGGCTTCACCGTCACCGTTATTCTTACCCTGGCTCTCGGCATCGGCGCCAATGCAGCCATCTTCACGCTGGTGAACGCCGTCCTCCTGCGCAATCTGCCGGTCACCGACCCCAAGACCCTCGTCCGCATCGGCGACACGAACGACTGCTGCGTCAACTCCGGCTACAACGATAATGGCGACTACGCTCTGTTTTCCACCGACACGTATCTCCTTTTCAAAAAGAACCTGCCGGAGTTTGACGAACTGGCCGCGATGGAATCCGGATTCGACTATCGCCCGCTAACAGCGCGTCGCGAAGGCCCGCAGACCGTCGCGAAATCGATGATGGGCGAATTTGTTTCGGGCAACTACTTCCGCACCTTTGGACTTCAGCCCACCGCCGGGCACTTTTTCACCGACGCGGACGACGCCAAGGGGGCCGCCTTTACCGCGGTCATGAGCTACGACACGTGGGCGCACGACTACGGCTCCGATCCCGGCATTGTTGGAAGCACGTTCCTGATCAACACGCAGCCGGTCACCATTATCGGTATCGCACCGAAGGGCTACTTCGGTGACCGGCTTACCAGCAACCCGCCCAATTTCTATTTGCCGATCGAGTCGATGACCGTAATCTTCGGCGTTCCCTACCTGCATGATCCTGAAGTTGAATGGGTCTACATCGTCGGCCGGGTCAAGCCCGGCATCTCGCTCGCAACCGTTCAAGCCAAGGCCAGCACACTACTTCTCCAGCAGTTCTCTACCTTCAAGGTGTTTTCGAACGAACATGCCAAGACATTTCTTGGTCGCACTCATGTTGTCCTCACCCCAGGAGGCGCCGGCATCCAGCAGTTACAGGACTACGCCAAGTCGCAACTGCATCTCCTGAGCTGGATCGCCGCTCTGGTTCTTCTCGTTGCCTGCGCCAACATCGCCAATCTGCAACTGGTGCGTAGCATGAGCCGGCGAGGGGAGATGTGCGTGCGCACTGCTCTAGGAGCGCAACGTAGCCACATCATCCGCCAGTTGCTCACTGAGAGCGTTCTTCTCGCCGGTCTCGGGGGTATCGTCGGCTTGGCCGTGGCGTACGCTGGCGCTCGCATGCTGCTGACGATGGCCTTTCCCGGAGCGCAGAACATCCCCATCAATGCCGCTCCCTCGCCCCTGGTGATCGGCTTTGCTTTTGCGCTTTCGCTCCTCACCGGCATCCTGTTCGGCGTAGCGCCTGCCTGGATCGCCGCCCAGGCGCAGCCCGCCGAAGTGCTGCGCTCGGGTTCGCGCACGGTCGCGTCGGGGGCATCCCTCTTGCAGCGCGGGCTCGTCGTCGTGCAGGCGTCGCTTTCCCTGGTGCTCCTCGTCGGCGCCGGCTTGTTTGCGCAGAGCCTCCACAAGCTCGAGAACTCCGACCTGCACCTCGACTCGAAGAACCGCTACATCATTCACATCAATCCGCAGGCTGCCGGATACGCCACAACGGAAGTTGAGCAGCTTTATCGCACCATGGAGGCGCGGTTCCACGAGATTCCGGGCGTCGTAAAAGTGGGCATCGCGACCTACACGCCCATGGATGGGCATCGCGACCTACACGCCCATGGAAGACAACAATTGGAGCAGCAGCATCCAGGTGCAGGGCAACCCCGATCTGAACAAGGGCGCGTCCTTTGTCAAAGGCAATGCCGAGTACTTCGACTCCGTCGGCACGCATGTGCTGATGGGGCGCGGCTTCCGGCCACAGGACCTGCTTTCTGCTCCCCCGGTGGTCGTGGTCAACCAGGAATTCGTGAAGCAGTTCTTCAAGCCAGACGAGAATCCCATCGGTCACCGGATCGGTTCACCGGGCCCGCAAAGCGCGGGAGATTTCGAGATCGTCGGCGTGGTCGATGACACCACGTATACGGCGGTTCAGTGGAAAGATCACGCCATGTTCTTCGTGCCCATCACGCAGCGTCCGGCCAGCGAGAAGTCGCCGATCGCGACCGATGTCTCGCTTTATGCCGGCGCCATGGTCATCGCAGCCGATCGCCCGATGAACGGAATGGAGAAGCTTGCGCAGCGCACGCTCTCCGGGATCAATCCCAACCTGACGATCGTCAAGTTCCAGAACTTCGACCAGCAGATTGCCGACCGGTTCAACGACAACCGGATGATCGCGCAGCTGACTGCGCTCTTTGGCGGCCTGGCACTTCTGCTGGCCACGATCGGACTCTACGGAGTGACATCGTACACTGTCGTTCGTCGCACCTCGGAAATCGGCATCCGCATGGCCCTCGGCGCCGAACGCACACGCGTAATCGGCATGGTGATGCGCGGTGCCATGACGCAGGCGATCCTCGGTCTCATCGTTGGTGTGCCTGTCGCCATGCTCTGCGTCCGCTATATCAAGGCGCAGCTCTACGAGATCGCGAGTGTCGACTTAGGCGTTATGGCGCTGGCCGTCGTCGTATTGATCGTTGCCGCTTGCATTGCGGGTATGATCCCCGCTCGCCGCGCCGCATCCATCAACCCCGTCCAAGCTCTGCGCGTCGAATAGCGCGCAGACTGCCCCAAAACTCTCTGCGGACTCGTCTTCAAGATGGCAAGCGAGGCGCGCTCCCGAGCCTTCGGATTGGCGGATGCGTGCGATTCTGCCCACGCACAATCGCGTGTTGGTTGCGGGAGCGTGGCGGCTAGCTGTGTCGTCTTTGGGCTCGATGATTCGACCCCGTTGCCTTGGCGAACCGGCGACGGAAGATGTCGGACTAGGGTCTCCCTACTTGCGGCTGTCGGGAATTCGAAAAAGCCATCAGCTAACTGGATCCGTTCGCAGCGCGACCGGCTTTCCGTGTGGCGTACGTCGATAGGCTTCGGCCCAAGCGTTTTTGCGGGCGACCATCTCGGTTGGATTCGAGAGAGCCTTAGCAGTGACGAGACGTTCGAGCGTCACCAGCCAGTGCTCGTAGTAATGGGTGCCATCGTCGGGTTCGCCACGATCTTCCGCAGCTTTTAGCTCGGCGGCCAGTGCCGCCGCCCATTCCTTCCATGTGAAGTGCCCTTGCTCGGAGAGTCTGACCGCCATGGCGAACGCCTGAGCCTGCCAGGGCTCGGCGAACACAGCTCCTTCTTCGTCGCGGGGAATACGCGGCAAAGCGTTCAAACGTTCGGCATTAAGATCAGGATCCGGTGTGCTCAAGATAGTCATCCCACATGTCGAGGTAGACAGAATCTTTAGGAGATGCGCCCTCTCCCCAAAGCTCGCGCGCCGCGAACTGCACGGAATACACATGCTGGCGCTTTTCGCCAAGGAACTGAGAATTCGTGTCTGGGAACAGAAATACGCCGTGGTCGAGCACGACCTTGCCAGTCTTGCCTCGCGCGTACCGGGGCAGCCGCGTGTGGCCGACGGGGTTGATATTGCGAGCGCGCACGCGTTCGCCCACTTGGAACAGCGGCGCCACCGAAGGGTCGTTGCTCGGAGCCGTGATGCGAGGTTCAACCACTCGGGCCATCGCCACCGTAAACACCGGCGTAGCTCTCGCTGAGCCTGGTGTGGGCTTGCCGCTTGCCAGTTCTTCTTCTGTAACCATCCCGTACTTCACTACGCGGTTCTCCAGGGCGGCTAACCATTTTTCGTAGTAGCTCATCCGCAGGTAGTCCGGGGGAGGCAACAGTTCGATGTCGTACCGCCAGGCGTCCAGGTTCCACTTGTGCCAGGTGCCGAGGGCCCGGTTTATCGCGTAGACTCTCCCCTCCCAGGGTGAGTGGAACACTGGTTCATTCGCTTCATGATGGATGGGGCCCATGCACTGCATGCCGCCCATGTCATGTACTCCGTTCATGCCTTCGCTCCCCCTGCAGGCATTGAGACTTTTGCCACGCCCACCATGGCGTCGCGGGTCACGAGTTCGGCGAGTTCCGACTCGCTCAGGTTTTCGCTTCCGGCCGGACGCTCGGGAAGCACGAAGTAGCGCAGTTCCGCGGTGCTGTCCCAAACATGCACTTCGACATCTTCGTCTAATTGAAGCCCGAACTCGCGCAAAACACCGCGCGGATCAATGACCGCACGCGACCTGTAGGCCGTGGATTTGTACCAGACGGGAGGCAGCCCGAGAACGGTCCATGGGTAACAAGAACAAAGAGTACAGACCACAAGGTTATGCACCTTGGGTGTGTTCTCGAGAACGAGGGTATGGTCTCCAGCTGCGCTCTTTCCCAACCCAATCTCAGCGATAGCAGAGGCCGCATCGGAAAGCAGGCGGGCCTTATAGTTTGGGTCTACCCAGGCCCGCGCCACGACCTTCGCGCCATTCCGCGGCCCGACCTTATGTTCGAAAGTATCGATCAAGGCGTCCAGCGCAGCTTGATCAACGAGTCCCTTCTCAACCAGCAGCGACTCCAGAGCCTTGGTACGCAGCGCCGGGTCGGACGGAACGACCTGGTGGTCATGGCCGTGATCATGGCCGTGATCGTCATCATGATCGTGATCTTGTGCGTGCATAGAAGCTGGAACAGCCGCCGCCACGGCCCCCGTGGCGGCGTGTTTCAAGAATCCTCGCCGATCCATGGACGTCCTGTCATCCGCCATCGGCACCCCCCGGAGATCATTGCAATTTCCGAT
>JBEKWZ010000276.1:0-5414 GCA_049512555.1 Candidatus Sulfotelmatobacter sp.
GCGCGATCGTTTTTTAAATCGCGCCAGTCGAGATGGTGGTTATAGACGAATGCACGGTAGAAGATCACGCCGCCATGCGGCTTGAGTGCGCGCGCAATCACGTTGGCGGCGTCGGCGTGGGTGCGGCCGTAAGTCGAAGGGCCGAGGCGGCCTTCGGAATCGGCTTTCACGACGAAGCCGCCGAAGTCGGGAATGCGGCGATAGATCTGGTCGACTTTTTTTCGCCACCACTCGGCGACCCGCGGATCCAGCGGATCAAACGTATCGAGACCGCCGATGAGTTTGGGGCTACCCAGATCGACGGCCAGCGAGAGTTGAACGCCCCACGGCCGGAACACGTCGGCAATGCGGCTCACCTGCGCGATGAAACTATCTTCGAGAACACCGGGAGCGGCATTCACGTTGTTGATGGTGCATCCGTTGATGCCGACCGAGGCCAGCAAGCGAGCATACTGACCGGCCCGGGTAAGATCGGGACGAACGTTTCCGTCGGCGAAGAAGATGGAGGGCCCGCCATAACCGCGTTCGATGCGGCCATCGAGGTTGTCCCACTGATTCACCCAGCGGATGGGGGCGTAGGGATTCTGCACTTCATCGAGCGCGGCGAGGCTCTCGGCGCGGGCAATCTTGCTCAACAACGCGAACACGCCATACAGAACCCCGCGATCTGTGGCGGCCGTGATTACCAGACATTCCGATCCGTGAATCTTCGTGCTCTTGAGCCAATATCCGTCGGCGCGCAGATCATGCGGCGGACGCAGGTCAGGGATGAGTGCCCGCACTTCGACCAGCTTTCCCAGAACGATCGCATTCTCGGGCGAAGCGGTGTTTACCACGCGCAGAGTTCTGCCTAGCATTTGCGCGACGCCCTGAACCAGTTCCAGCTGAGCGGTCTTGAGCACCGAAGAATCGCCGAGCAACACGGTTTGGGGCGGCAAGCGTCCGAAGTTTTTGGCCGCTTGCGGTGTCAAGGTGGGATAGCGCAGCCAAGCCGCGGCTCCGGTTTCGGCATGGATGGCGCGAGGCAACGCTGCAGTGCCGAGCAACGCTGCGATCATGAGTACGACCCGCACCACAATTCTTACCGGCTGGATTGATCTCATCTGAAGAGCTGACTCGGTTGAGCGTTTTGAGTATAAGAGCAGTTCGGCTCAGACGAGCGAGAATCAGATTGATTTTCGCCTGCAGGAAGCCTACCATTCGCGCTGGAGGGCCCGCCATGTCTGCGTTTGGCCCGATCGTGAACAATTTCCTGAAACTTGCTGCGATTGCTTTCCTCGTCGCTTCCGCTTTTTCCCAGGCCCCACTTAAATACGATCCCGCTACAGAGAGCAAGTTCAAGGGCGTGGTTGCGGAGTTGAAATTTGTTCCTCCCACGGGCGGAAAACCGGTCGCGTACCTGGTGATGAAGAGCGGCGCCGATTCAGTGCAGGTCTTTCTTTGTCCCAAAAAATTTCTCGACGACATGGGCGTTGTATTCAAGGCGGACGACGAGGTTGAAGTGACCGGCTCCAAGGTCAAACAGGACGGCGCCGACCTGACGTTGGCCCGCGAAGTAGTCAAAGGCGGCGACACGCTGACGCTGCGCTTCAAAGACGGCAAACCTGCCTGGTAGAGAGCGACGGCTGCATTTCTCTGAACATCTGAAAGCTATAGGGCGCGCCCGCCTTCTCCGGCCGCGGCGTGCTTCCTGATAATCTCAAGCTAGACTCATTCGATCCTCATTCGACATTCCGGAGATCGCACTCGTTTGCCGCCGCTGATTAATGTCCGCAGCATCTCAAAAGCATTTGGCGCCGACCCGCTATTTCAGAACGTTTCGTTCACGGTTTCTGAGGGAGATCGCATCGGGCTGATCGGCCCGAACGGATCGGGCAAGTCGACGCTGCTGCGAATTCTCGCCGGCACCGAGGTGCCGGACGACGGAGAGATCGCCGTCCGCAAGCGCATTCGCATGAGCTATGTGGAGCAAGAGTCAGAATTCGCGCCTGGCGACTCGGTGCGGTCGGTAATCGACGCGGCAATGAAAAGTTCTGCGGTGCCTGAGTCAGAGCGTGGCACGCGTTTTGCCGAGACGCTGGGACGAGCTGGCTTTGCAGACCTGGACGCGGAAGCGGCCTCGCTCTCCGGAGGCTGGCAGAAGCGGCTGGCGATTGTTGAGGCGCTGGTGCAGGGTCCGGACATTCTGCTGCTCGATGAACCGACGAATCATCTGGACCTCGCCGGCATTGAGTGGCTCGAAGAAGTGCTGGAGCAAGTCGGATTCGCTTGCGTGGTGATCAGTCACGATCGCTATTTTCTGGAAAATGTTGCCACGGAGATGGCGGAACTCAGCCGGATCTATCCTGACGGGTTGCTGCGGGTGAAGGGGCGCTACAGCACGTTTCTCGAGAAGAAAGAGGAATTTCTGCATGCGCAATCGAAGCGGCAGGAAGCGCTGGAGAATCTGGTTCATGGGGAGATCGAATGGCTGCGCCGCGGAGCCAAGGCGCGCACCCGAAAATCGAAGGCACGCATCGACAAGGCGGGCGAGTTGATGGAGGAACTGGCGGACCTGAACACGCGCACGCGCACCGGGACCGCGCAAATCGATTTCTCCGCCACCGATCGCAAGACCAAGCGGCTGATCGAACTGCAGAATGTGGCGTACGAAATTGGAGGGCGGCGGCTGTTCCAGGGGCTGAACTTTATCATCTCGGCGGGATTGAGAGTGGGATTGGTCGGGCCGAACGGGAGCGGAAAGACGACGCTGCTGCGGCTGTTGCGCGGAGAAGTGGCGCCGGCCGCGGGAGAGATTCGGCGAGCCGACAAATTGCGCATCGTGTATTTTGACCAGCGCCGGGAACTTGATCCGAAAGTTACGCTGCGGCGCGCGCTGGCGCCGGAGGGCGATTCGGTCATCTATCAGGACCGCGTGACTCACGTAGCCTCGTGGGCGGCGAAATTTTTGTTCAAGGGCGAACAGCTGAACCAGCCGGTCGACCGGCTCTCGGGAGGCGAGCGGGCCCGCGTGCTGATTGCCCAGCTGATGCTTCAGCCTGCCGACGTTCTCTTGCTGGATGAGCCGACGAACGACCTCGACATCCCGACACTCGAGATACTGGAGGAAAGCTTGCTCGAGTTTCGCGGATCGCTCGTCCTGGTGACGCATGACCGGTACATGCTCGACCGCGTCTCGACCGTGGTGCTGGGACTCGACGGTCAGGGCGGCGCTGAGCGATTTGCAGACTATTCGCAGTGGGAGACCTGGCAGGCAGAGCGCCAGCAGACCTCGCAGGCCGGCTCGCGGGAAAGTTCGCGTGCTACTACTCCGACGGAGCCGGCAGCGTCGTCGAAAAAGAAACTCTCGTACCTGGAGGCCCGCGAATATACCAGCATCGAGGAGCGCGTCGCGGCCGCTGAGCTGGTGCTGGATGCGAAGCGAGTGGCCGCGGAGAATCCGGAGATCGCCAGCGACAGCGCTCGTCTGATGGCTGCTCACGCGGAACTGGAGCAAGCACAGACCGAAGTCGACACACTGTACGCGCGCTGGGCTGAGCTGGAAAAGAAACTGCAAGCCTGATTCGAAATCGGTCAGGATGCCAAGCAGAAGGCGATGATCGTGTTGCCGCGTGCGCCTGTACTTTTTTCGAGGTTGGCGAGCAGTCGAGATTCCAGGTCAGCGGGGTCGGGGATCATTTCGCAGGCGGCAATCTCTTCGTCGGACGCTCCTTGAAAGCAGAGCTCGCAAACCCCCAAGCCATCTTCGGAGCGCACCGGCGGGCCGAAAACCCGGCAGGTCATGGGGCGCGATTCGTAGAGTTCGCACGCTCCCGTCAGCGGATCGAGCGCGGGGCATGGCTCATCGTTGGCGAAGTCGGCGAACTGTTGCTCGGCTGATTCGCCTTCATGCAGGATGCCGGTGGCGGGATCTCCGGGGAACTCGGGCGAGAGCCGCGCAACTGATTCACGAGAACGCTGGCGCACGCGTGCAGCGCGCTCAGGGGCGAACCGTTCGAGATCGGCGAGTCCTCGGCGCAAGCGCAGGGCATCGAGTTGATTAATAGGAAACGCGCCGATGCAGCATTGCGTGCAGCCTAGCCGGCAGACCAGCCATTCGCCACTTCGGCGGGTGACGTCGGCCAGCGCGGCATCAACAATCTGGATCAGCTTCTGATCCCGGGATGGCAGGCTGCTTCCCATCTTGTGAGAATAACCCACGCAGGGCCCAAGCACATCCTGACCCGATTACTTCGCAGCTGGCGGGTCTGGACACATCATCGATGTACTGATCTTTACGATGGATTTTTTGCGTTGGACTATCCGGCCAGTCTGCTCCAAAGTATTTCTACAATCTTCTGCAAAGTCGCAGACAACGGACCAGACTTTCTTGCTGTTTGGTTCGTTCCACGAGTGGTATCCCTGTTTTTGACCTCGTTGTCGGGATGAAAGCCAGTGCTTTCAACTGCAGGGCCGGAGTGTTTGAGAAATCTGAAAAGAACGAGGGGGATATGCCAGATAAAAAAGTAGTGAGCCTGCGAACTGTCGCCGAACGAGTGAGGCTCGCACCTTGCTCGGTTTCCGCCGTGTTGAACAATACGCCTGCGTCGTTGGCGATCCCGCAACGAACCAAGGATCGCGTCTTTCGCGCCGCACGGGAGTTGAATTACCGTCCGAATCTGTGGGCGCGGTCGCTGCGAACTAAACGAACGCGCCTGGTTGCGGCCATCACACCCGACATTGGCCGCGGTCCGGTTGCCCGCGTCGTGGCTGGCGTGCAGAGCCTCTTGCACAGGCGAGGTTATCTGCTGGCTCTGGGGACTTTTGATTGTGCCTCAGAGTGGAACACGATTTCGGTGCAGTTGCAGCAGCGCGGAATCGAAGGCGTAATCGCCATTGATGCAATTCTGCCGCAGGATCTGAATCTGCCCGTGGCTTCAGTGGACTTGGAATACATGAATCTTCTGGAGCCTCTGGGAGATGACATGCAGGCGTGGCTCTCGGAATGGGGAGCGTCCGCGGCGGAAACCATGCTGCGACAGATTGAGAAGGACACTCTGCCGCGCCGGATGAAGGTTGCACCCAAGCGTCCGAACGTATATTTCGGATTGCCGAATGCGGAAGCGGAAGTGAACGCTCGCGAAAGTGCGTAAAAAAACCTCAAGAATATCTGCACCGCCCACTTCGGACCACGCGTCGGAAGTGGGCCCCTCCTGGCATCGATCTCCGAGTGTGCGTATAGTACGTAGGTATCGCGCGAGCGAGATTTCTCTGTTTTTCGCGCGAGCCAACTTCACGCAATCTTAGAGAGATCGAAGATGAAGTCTGTCCGGCTGCACACATTTTTGTCGGGAATAATTCTGCTGGGCATGAATTGCGTCCTAGTGTCGTTAGCGGCGGCACAGGCCACCGGTTCGCAAGCGGCTCCGGCTTGG
>JBEKWZ010000277.1:0-5414 GCA_049512555.1 Candidatus Sulfotelmatobacter sp.
GCACCGACTTGATGCCCTCTGCGAATGGCGTGGCGGTGGTGAACAGCAAGCGCGGATCCATTGCCATCGAAGCGGAATTCGGCGATTTGCAGAAACCGACGACGTTCGGCAATGAGTATTTGACGTATGTTTTGTGGGCGATTTCCCCCGAAGGCCGCGCCGTGAACCTAGGCGAGGTTTTGGTCGGCGGAAACCACCGCAGCAAGCTGAATGTGACCACCGACCTTCAGGCCTTCGCTCTCATTGTCACGGCAGAACCGTACTATGCCGTGCGGCAACCCAGCAATGTGGTGATTCTCGAAAACGTGGTTCGCGAAGAGACCAAGGGAACTACCGAGGCGGTAAACGCGAAGTACGAACTGATGGAACGTGGCGGCTACATCCCCACCGGCTACAAGTTCGATCCCGTGATCTTGAATGCCAGGTTGCCGCTGGAGTTTTTTGAGGCGAGGAATGCAGTGCGCATCGCTCAATCCGAGGGAGCCGAGCAGTACGCCTCCGACAGCTACCAGCACGCCGTAAAGCTGATGACTAATGCGGATGGCTATGCCACCGACAAGCACATCGACCGCAAGCCGCTGATCGCAGTTTCCCGCGAAGCAGTGCAGACCGCGGAAGATGCACGTGCCATCGCAGTCAAGAAGATGGACGAAGTACGACTGGCCAATGAACGCCAGGATTCAGCCGACGCGCAGGCGCAGTCGCAACATCAGGCAGATGAAGCAAACCGGCGGAAGGAACGAGCTGAATCTGACACCGCGAGAGCGGAAGCCGCAAAGGTTCAGGCAGAGTCTGACGCAGCCAGGGCCCAGGCCGACGCTGCCAACGCACAAGCTGCAACCGCGAAGGCTCAATCCGACATGGCGAACAACCAGGCCGCATCTGCGAGTGCGGTATCCGCGGCACAGGCCGATGCGGATCAATCTCGCTTGGCGGCCCAACAGGCGCAACAGGGTCAGCAGCAGGCAGAAACAGATAAGGCAGCCATGCGGGCAAAGTTGTCCGAGCAGCTGAATACGATTCTTCAGACTCGTGACAGCGCGCGCGGACTCATCGTCAGCATGTCCGATGTTCTGTTTGACACAGGAAAGTATTCGTTGAAGCCGGGCGCGCGCGAGAAGCTGGCAAAAGTCGCCGGCATTCTGCTCGCCTATCCCGGACTCAACATTGAAGTCGGGGGCTATACGGATAACGTCGGCGGCGACGCGATGAACCAAACTCTATCTGAGAATCGTGCCGGCTCCGTACGCGACTACCTGGTGCAACAAGGAGTGGCAACGAACTCGGTTTCATCCCGAGGTTTCGGCAACACCTTGCCAGTGGCCTCCAACGATAACTCCGCGGGACGGCAGCAAAACCGGAGAGTGGAACTTCTCGTGTCCGGCGACGCCATTGGTAGCCCGGTCAATGCAACCACAGGAAGCTTGCAGTAAGCCAAGAAATAAACGCATTTCGATAATGGAGGCAACACTTTATGAAACTAGTTGGAGCTATCAGCACTGCGGTTCTCTCTTTGTCCCTCGGAATCGGTATTCCGGCATACGCACAGCAGGATCAGCACGAACAACAGGATGAAAACAAGGACAAGGCGGCGCAGGAAAAAGAGAAGAAGGTGCAACCGGAAAAGACCGCAAAGCCGGAGGAGAAGAACGCGCGACCGGAAGAGAAGAGCGCCAAGCCGGAAGAAAAAAATGCGCAGGAAGAACATGCCCAACAATCCAAGCCCGAACAGAAGGAAGAACACGCAAGCGGCGGCCGCATTCCTGCTGACCGCTTCAAGGCTAATTTCGGACGCGAGCATAGCTTTCGCGTTAGCGAGGGCGATTACCGCAATCACCGCTTCCAATACGGCGGCTATTGGTTCGGTTTCGCCTCGGTCTGGCCGAGCAACTGGCTCTACACGCAAGACGTTTATGTCGTCGAAATCAACGGCCAGTACTACCTATGTAATGCGAGCTATCCGGGCGTAAACCTCATGCTCAGCGTCACGCTGTAGCCGCACCAACCCATGGTCGGCGCGAGGCCAGCGGTGACCCGCGCCTTCCTGTTCATCTTCATCGCAGCGAGAGGGAGGAAAACATGCTTGGAACGATTTTGATCGTGATTCTGATTCTCGCGCTTGTGGGAGCGTTGCCACGATGGTCGCACAGTCGCGAGTGGGGTTACGCTCCCACCGGCGGCTTGGGGCTGGTCCTTTTCATTATTGTCATTCTGGTGGTTCTTGGCCGGATTTGAACTTTGAACCATGCGCAAAGGGCCCACATCGACAGGTGTCATCGCGTGGAAGAGTTGGCGCCTGTTTGCCGTCCGCGCGATGGCTTCTCTCCTGATCGTTTTAATGTGCAGCACCGGTTTGCCCGCGTACTCGGTGCTCACGCATGAAGAGATCGTAGACCTGCTCTGGGCCGATGAGATCCAACCCCTTCTTCTCAAGCGCTTTCCCGGACTGTCGGACGAGCAACTTAAGGAAGCCCACGCCTATGCCTACGGAGGCGCGGTCATTCAGGATCTCGGCTACTACCCGTTCGGCAGCAGAGAATTCAGCGACCTGGTGCATTACGTCCGCAGCGGAGACTTCGTTCGTGAGTTGCTGCTCGAAAGTCGGGATGTCGATGAATATGCGTTTGCGCTGGGCGCGCTGTCGCACTACGCGGCAGATATCGTCGGCCACCCCGCGGTCAATCAGTCGGTCGCGATCGGATACCCCAAACTGCGAGCGAAGTATGGCAAGTCCGTCCTTTATGGCGAGGACAAGACGGCGCACCTGAAAACAGAATTCGGGTTCGACACCGTGCAGGTTGCGAAAAATCGTTATGCCTCGCAGCAGTACCACGACTTCATCGGATTCCAGGTATCGAAGTCTCTGCTGGAGCGAGTCTTTCCCGTGGTGTATGGAATGCAGTTGAAAGACGTGCTCACCCACGAAGATCTGGCGGTGGGTTCGTACCGTTTTGCGGTTAGCCGCATGATTCCGGAAATGACCCGGGTCGCGCTGCAGACTCACAAAAAGGATCTGATGCGCGAGACGCCAGACTTCGCGAAAAAGAAGTTCCTGTATCGTCTTTCGCGCTCGGACTACGAGAGGCAGTGGGGAAAAGACTACGTTAAGCCGGGTGTGGGTACACGTATCTTGTCGACGTTTTTGCGATACATGCCGAGAGTAGGTCCCTTTAGGGGGCTATCGTTCAATAATCCGACTCCTCAGACCGAAGACCTTTATTTTAAGAGCATCAACACAACGGTCGACCAGTATCGAGCCCTTCTCGAAGAGGTTCGGAACGACAAACTTGTACTACCAAACACCGATCTCGATAGCGGCCAGCCGACTAAAGCGGCGGAGTATTCGCTCACCGACGATGCATATGCAAAGTTGCTGACTCAATTGTCGGAGCGGAAGTTCGATCTGACATCGCCGGAGCTGCGTGCGGACATCCTGCAGTTCTATTCCGACCCTTCAGCTGCGATCGAAACAAAGAGAGACCCACTTCGTTGGCAGCGTGTGCTGGTGTCGTTGGACCAGCTGAAGTCCGCAGAGCCGGCGTCGACTGTAGCGGCCACCCCCTAGAACGGGGCGCGTCACGGCAGAAGCGGGCAGACCAGATTAGCAAACCACCCATTCCTGTTGGTCGACAGTGCTTCAGGGCGTGATGGCAATGACTCGCAGAGGGCTGCCCGAGCCGCCGACGATTTTTAGTGGCGCGGCGATCACGATGGCGCCGGTCGGCGGAAGCTGATCAAGGTTCGACAGACTGGCCAACCCAAACTTGCCGCTGCCGTGCATCAGATAGTGGTTCGGAAAAGGTGGATCAAAAGTGGCGGCCTGACCGGCATCGGTCCCAACTGTTTCGACGCCGACGCCCAGCACATCGCGCTCCTTGGCGAGTAGTGCGGAACTTTCCTTGGCCAGTCCCGGGGTGTGGGGTCCATTCTCTTTTAAATTGATGTAGTCCTTGGGGTCTATCCGCTTCGACCAGTCCGTACGTAAGAGAACCCATGCGCCCGCAGGAATGACGCCGTGCTGCTCTTCCCACTGGCCGATGCGCTCCGGCGTCAACAGGTAGTTTGGGTTGCTCGTCACTTCTGCGCTGATGTCGATCACGCAAGCAGGTCCGACAAATTTTCGGGGTGGAATGCGATCCACGGTGTTGTCCGGAATGTCTTTGCCAGAGACCCAGTGGACTGGGGCATCGAAGTGGGTTCCGGTGTGCTCGCCAGTCTCGAAGGCGTTCCAGTACCAGGCCGGGCCGCGTTCATCGTAATGCGACAGTTCCCAGATTTTGAATGCAGGCGTGTTGTTCCACTGTGTTGGCAAGGGAAGCAGAGGAGTCTGCGGGGTTAAGGGCTGTGTTAGATCCACGACCCGCAATCGGCCAGAAGTAAGTTCTTCGAGCAGTTTGGTCAGAATGAGAGACATTGGCGTTCCTCACAATCTCTAGGGTCCGGCCCTTCGCTCTGCGTGATCGACGCCCGATCGACCGGGCCGATCTTAGCTGGCCGATCTTAGCTTCTCTTGAGCGACTGAATATGCCGGCGGAATTGAAACCGATTTTCCAGCAACGATAGGTCGGTAACGTAGGCGGAGGGACCTTTGGCTTCGACCTTGGCGATGATGGTGGTCAGTTCGGTGCCCCGCAGGGCCTCGCTCACGGTGGCCTTAAAACTTTCCACATCGCGGACTGTAGTCACTCTGGGAATGCCGGCGGAGCGAGCGATGCCTTCCAGATCTGTGCCCGTGCTCGTTGCTGTCGGAAAACCTCCGACCGAGAGTAAACTTTCGTTATCGAAAACGACGTGGACCAATTTCTTGGGGCGATAACGAGCCATGGTGCTAAGACTGCCAAGGTTCATCAGAAGCGAACCGTCGCCATCAAACACGATCACGCTTTGTTGCGGCAGGCAAAGAGCGAGGCCCAAGCCCGTCGAAGAAGCCAGTCCCATCGCGTGTTGGAGGTAAAAGAAATTGGGGCGGTGACCCAAGGAATACAGTTCGGCCGCGACTGCTCCCATGATGGTGACGACAAGGCAGTTTTCCAGATCCGAATAAACCGATCGAAGGCAATCCAGGCGCAGCATCATTCCTCCCACATCAAGTCGCGGGTCAGGAGAAGCGCGACCGGCTGCAAACTGCTTTCTGCCAGAGTCTGCGCCTGCCGAATGCGTTTCTTGACGGTGTCAAACGCATCGAGAAAAAAGTAAGGGATGCGCAACGCTCGCAACAGCGGCTCCGTAACGTTGCCGCCTTGCGTTTGCCACGGATCGCGCTCCCCCAAAGAACCGCGGTAGCTGATGAGCATCAGGAGAGGAATCTTGTAGAGGTGTGCGAAAGAGACGATGCCGTTAATGGACGCCAGGAAGCCGTGGTTCTGCATCAGCATGGCCGACTTGACTCCGGCGAAGTGCGCTCCGGCGGAGAT
>JBEKWZ010000278.1:0-5398 GCA_049512555.1 Candidatus Sulfotelmatobacter sp.
GGCCTGCGCCGCGGTCGGCCAGAGCAAGCTGATGCATACCTACGAACGCCTTTTCTTCGGCAAAAAGGTGGTTGCGCAACTGCTGCTCTCCAGCGACGATTTCACTTCGCCCGTGCGCTACCGAAATTTGCAGAACGCGCTGGCCGAACTGCTGGCGCTGGGCGTCGTGCCCATCGTGAACGAGAATGACAGCGTGTCGGTGCGCGAGTTGGAAGGCGCCTTCGGCGACAACGACGAGCTAAGTTCGCTGCTCGCCACGGCCGTGAAAGCCGATTGGCTGTTGCTGCTGACCAATGTCGACGGATTGCTGGTTCCCAATGGCCGCAAGAAGCCGCGCCTGCAACGCGTGGTTCGCAAGCTCACGCCCGCAATTGAAGCGCTGTGCGACGGCAAGAGTTCGCTGGGCCGCGGTGGCATGATTTCAAAACTGCGCGCCGCCAAGCTAGCCAGCGATGGCGGAGTTCATGTGGCCATCGTGAACGGGCGGCATCCCAAGGCCATCACGGCGGGGATGGAGCGAAAAATCGGAACATACTTTCCGCCCAAGTAAAAACTGAGGAACAAAAGGTCGACAGGAAGAATAAGAAATGGAAGCCAGTCTCACCTCCGCCGCTTCAACGCAGGAAAAGTTGCTGCGCGCCCGCGCCGCGTCGGCGCGGCTGGGCTTGTTGTCCACGGCAGAAAAAGATGTGCTCCTGCTGGCTATCGCCGAGGCGCTCGAAGTGAACGAGAAGAACATTCTGGCTGCCAACCGCGATGACGTGGAAAACTCCGGCCTCGAAGGCGCCATGCGCGACCGCCTCCTGCTTACTTCGTTACGAGTCAAGGAAATGGCGCGCGGAGTACGCGAAGTCGCCGCGCTACCCGATCCGGTCGGCGAGACTCTGGCGGAATGGACCAAGTCGAACGGCTTGCACATCCGAAAAGTCCGCGTGCCACTCGGCGTGGTCGGAATTATTTACGAGTCACGTCCCAACGTCACCGTCGACACCGCGGTGCTGGCGCTCAAAACCGGCAACGCCATCGTGTTGCGCGGCGGCAAAGAAGCGAGCCAGAGCAACCAGCGCCTGGTAGAGATTATGTCCGCCGTTGATGGCGTGCCCGACGGCGCCATCGAACTGCTCGATTCGAGCACCCGGCAATCCGTGCACGAACTCATCAAGGCTCGCGGACTGGTCGACGTGATCATTCCGCGCGGCGGGGCCGGCCTCATTACGTTTGTCACCGAGAATTCTTCCGTTCCCGTGATCGAGACCGGAGCCGGGAACTGCCACATTTTCGTCGACGAGTCGGCCGACTTCGACATGGCTGACCGCATCGTCATCAATGCCAAAACGCAACGTCCGTCGGTGTGCAACGCCGCCGAAAAATTGCTGGTCCACGAGCACGCGGCGGCAGAATATGTCCCGCGCATCGTGAAGAAGTTAATCGAAGCCCGCGTCGAAGTGCGCGGCGACGGCAAAGTCCGCACCCTGGCTGCCGGATTGCACATCGCGCCTGCGGCCGAGCAGGACTGGTACGAAGAGTATTTGCGCTTATGTATGGCCGTGGCCGTGGTCGCGAATGTCGACGATGCCATCGCCCACATCAACCGCTATTCCACGAAGCACAGCGATTCCATTGTGACGCGAGACGAAGCGAACGCGCGCAAGTTTCTACGCGGCGTGGATTCGGCCGCCGTCTACTGGAACGCCTCGACCCGCTTCACCGACGGCGCGGAATTCGGCTTCGGCGCCGAAATGGGCATCAGCACCCAGAAACTCCACTGTCGCGGCCCCTTTGCGCTGGCGGAGCTCACTTCGTCGAAGTACGAGATCGTTGGGACTGGGCAGGTGCGGTAGAGCGTTCACCTCCAAACCGCCTGCCTGTGCTACCTTACTAACTTTCACCACGAAGCCCATGAGACTCCTTTCGTCGGCCCTGCTTTCTTGCGCCATTCTTTTGCCCGGCTCGGCGCCAAGAGCTGGTGGAAACACACCGCCATCTCCGGCATCAACTCCGACCATCTTCGGATTTCGCGACGCTGCCGCCGAACAGGCCACGGAATCGCAATTCATGGCCGTGCCCGATTCCAAACTGGCGGAAGAGCACCTGCGCATTCTGACCAAGGTTCCGCACATGGCGGGCACCATCGAAGACAAAGCGACCGCCGAATATGTCGCGGAGAAATTCCGCGCCGCCGGCCTCGAAACTCAGATTGCCGAATACAAAGTCTGGATGAACTATCCCGCGGAAATCAGCGTCGATCTGGTCGCGCCCGCCGGAGCCGAAATGCACGGCCCCACGCGCGAGCACGTCGACCACGATTCCTATCAGGACGATCCCCGCGTGGTCATGCCCTTCAACGGCATGTCGCCGTCGGGCGATGCCGAGGGCGAAGTCGTCTACGCGAACTACGGAAGTCCTGAGGACTTCGAGAAACTTGAGCGCCTCAAGGTCGATGTGCGCGGCAAGATCGTGCTGGTGCGCTACGGGCAGAATTTTCGTGGAGTCAAAGTTTTCGTGGCGCAGGAACACGGCGCGGCGGGCGTGATCATCTACTCCGATCCGGCTGACGACGGCTGGCGGCGCGGCGATAAATATCCTGAAGGGCCGTGGCGACCGGACACCGGCGTGGAACGCGGCTCAGTGGGATTCATGTTCGAGTTTCCCGGTGATCCGACCACGCCTGGCGTCGCGTCAGTGTTGTCGCTGCCGGAGTCGCAGCGCATTTCTCCGCAGCAATCAAAGCAGATGCCGAAAATTCCGGTCACTCCGTTGTCGTATCACGACGCGTGGCCCATCCTGCAACACCTGGGCGGCCCGGACACGCCGCGCGAGTGGCAGGGCTCGTTGCCGTTCACCTATCACGTTGGTCCCGGCCCGGCGAAGCTGAAAATGCATCTCAAGCAGGACTACCAGTTCCGCACCCTGTGGGATGTGATTGGTCGAGTGCGAGGAAGTGGGTTGCCCGACGAGTGGGTGGTCGCGGGCAACCATCGCGACGCGTGGGTCTACGGAGCGGCCGATCCCAACAGCGGTACCGCGGCCATGCTCGAGGCCGTGCACGGCGTCGGAGACTTGATGAAGTCGGGTTGGCGGCCCAAGCGTACTTTGATTTTCGCCAGCTGGGACGGCGAAGAAGAAGGCCTGATCGGCTCGACCGAGTGGGTGGAACAACACGAGCCGGAACTGGCTAACGCAGCCGCGTACTTCAATATCGATGTCGGTGTTTCTGGGTCGAGGTTCGGCGCCTCGGCGGTGCCAAGTCTCAAACAATTTCTGCGCGACATCACAAAAGTCGTGCCCAGCCCGAAAGGTGGGACCGTTTACGAGGAGTGGCTGAAGGCAGGGCAACCGGACGCGTCTTCGACGCAGTCTCCTGGGGAGACGTTGTCGGACAACCGTCGGCTTCCGGTGGCGCAGGTGAAGGGTGACGTCCCGGTCGGTGACCTGGGTAGCGGTTCCGATTACACCGCGTTCCTGAATCATTTGGGAGTGCCCTCGACTGACATGAGTTCGAGCGGGCCATATGGCGTTTACCATTCGGTGTTCGACAATTTTGCGTGGTTCAGGAAATTCGCCGATCCCGAGTTTGTTTACGTACAAGAGATGGCGCGCGTCTTTGGATTGGAAGCCGTGCGCATGGCCGATGCCGACGTTCTGCCCTACGACTACGAGGAATATGGGAAAGAGATTGTCGTGTATCTCGACACGGCGCGTAAGCGGGCGGAAGATAAATTCGGCAACCACGTGCTCGATTTCAGCGCAGTGAACGCCGCCGCTCGCCACTTCGAGGCCGCGGGTGTGAAGATGCTCGTTAAGCAGAAGAATCCGCTGGCCGATGCCGCGCGGCTGAACCAGGCTCTGCGCGGCACAGAACGGGCGCTGCTGGCGCCGCAGGGGCTGCCGCATCGTCCTTGGTTTCGCCACGTGATTTATGCGCCCGGCGAATATACGGGCTACGCGGCGGTGGTGATTCCTGGCGTGAATGAGGCTCTCGACAAGGGCGACAGCGATCGGGCCCGCCAGCAGTTGGCGGCGCTCGCGGCCGCACTGGAGCGCGCGGCGAAAACGCTGGAAGGGTCGCGGTAGCCATGTCGGCCCCTCACGCCGTGGGAGAGTTTCTGCGCACGCTGCCGGCTTCGGCGGCGGCCACGTTTCTGGCGCTGTTTCCGATTGTCGATCCCTTCGGCGGCATTCCGATTTTCTTCACCATGACGGCCTCATGGACGGAGCGCGACCGCAACCGCACTGCCGTAAAAACCGGAGTGTGGGTGTTCCTGATCCTGGTAACGTTTCTTTTCTTCGGACGCTTCGTGCTGCAGTTTTTCGGCATCTCGCTGCCTGTGATCAAGATTGCCGGAGGGCTGATTGTGGCCAACACCGCGTGGGGCATGGTGACGTCGACGTCGCGCATCACACCCGCAGAAAGCCACGAAGCCGAAAGCAAAGACGACATTTCTCTAACTCCGCTGGCCATGCCTCTCATGTCGGGCCCTGGTGCGATCGGAGTGATCATGGGGCTGGCCGCTCATGTCGACAACTCCGCCGCGTATATCGGCATGATTATCGGCGTGGCTGCGATTGCGCTGAGCGTGACCCTATTTTTCTGGTTGGGCGAGCCGTTGGTGCGCCGCCTCGGCCCCAGCGCGGTGGGTGCCATCAACAAGATTTTTGGCTTCCTGATTCTCGCCATCGCCGTCCAGTTGGTGTGGAACGGCATGGCCGACTTCCGAAACTGACCGGGGGGTTATGTGGGGCGGGCACTCTTGCCCGCCAACTGCCGGCGGTGCCCTCAAATCTCCGGGAACCGAATCAACCACGCCTGCGTACCACTACTAGGCGCCTTTGCGCCCGAGAGGTGCTTCATGCCTGGAACGTCTCTTGCCCGTCTGCATCCGCTTCACAAAGCAGTTCTGGTTTGTTTGTTGCTGGTACCCTTCGGGGCGGCTCCGTTGTTGGCAGCCAGTGGCTCGAATCATGACTGGGACTATGAAGAGACGCACAGCGACGCCCGCGAATTTGTCGCCGGCGGCTTCGTCCATGTGCGGCTGAGCGTGGGCGACCTGCACATCAAGCGTGGGGACACCAGCAAGATCAGCCTGCGCTACACGGTAAAGTCCCACCGCGAGAAGAACGTCAAAGAGGCGACCGTGGATTTCGACGTGCACGGCAGCGATGCCACCATCGAATTTCACGTGCCCTCCACCTCGAATACGTCGATTGACGTGGAACTGGTCGTCCCGCAGAAGACGAATCTCGACGTGCATGACAAAGTCGGAGACGTGACCGTAGAGGACGTTGAGGGCGACAAGGATCTGAGTCTCGGTGTCGGCGACATCCGCGTGGCCAACGGGCATGCAGGATACCGCCTGGTGAACGCGAGTACCGGCATCGGCGACGTGAACAGCGACGG
>JBEKWZ010000279.1:0-5389 GCA_049512555.1 Candidatus Sulfotelmatobacter sp.
TTTTTCCTTGCGTGCAGTTTCCGCTTCCCACCGGAAACGTACGGCAGCAGCGCTTTGTCGACATCTGGCGGGATTCCGACCGGATGAAAGAAGTCCGCTCCATCCGCTTGAAGGATCTGACGACTTGCCCATCATGCACGCACGCGAGCAGTTGCACTCGCTGTCCTGGGCTCGCTTTTTTGGAAGGGAACATGCGCGGGCCGTCGTCGCAGGACTGCGAGAAATCTTTCGCCAGAACCGGCATTCCCTCGGCCAATATGCTGGCTAAGAAGCACGCCGCAACCGAGGCGCGTAATCTGGTGCAGATTCGAGCGCTCCCGAATTTTGCGGGCGCTACTGCGTGATTCGGAGTCGAGTCCACCGCTCCAGCCAACAACATGTCCGGGACTAGCTTCTTGGCCAGCAGCGCCACACTCGAAGCCGAGTGGTCCTTCTTACTAGCCGCATGTTCCGAGATTCCCCGCCAGGAGAAGACCGAGCGTCTGCTGTCGAGCGAGCCCATTCGTTGGAACCTTCTTTTCGACCTCGCTGACCGGCACGGCACCCGGCCGCTTCTTCATCAGGCTCTGGCTGACCTTGACGGAACAGTTCCAGCTGTTGAGATGTCGGGGCTGCAGCAGAGCTATCAGGCCAATCTGCACAAAGCTTTGTTTTTGTCGCGCGAGTTGATCCGAATCGTCGATCAGTTGTCAGTTCTCGGCATCGGGGTCATGCCCTACAAAGGCCTGGCCCTGGCGGAATTGGCCTACGGCGATATTGCGTTGCGGCAGGCAGGGGACATCGACCTGCTCATTCATCCGCAAGATTTGCCGCGCATTCGCCAAGCAGTGCGCGAACTTGGCTTCACGCCTCACCTGAATTTTTCATCGGCTGAGGAGCGCGCCTATTTGAAATCTGGATACGAATGTGCCTTCGACGGCGCTGCCGGTACGAATCTGCTCGAAGTGCAGTGGGCGATTCAGCCTCGCTTCTACGCAATCGACTTTGACATGGACGGTATTTTTCGCAGGGCCGCGACGGTCACGGTCGCGGGCCGCGCCATGAAGACGCCTGCCCCTGAGGACTTGCTTCTCATCCTGTCAGCGCATGCCGCCAAACATGTGTGGGGACGCCTCGGCTGGCTGTGCGACATTGCGCGGATCATGAGCCGTCCAACTTTGAACTGGAGCTGGATCGAATCTCAGTCGAGCGAATTGGGCATTGTGCGTATCGTGCGCGTCAGCATGATTCTCGCGAATCGGATGCTGAGCGCCGCACTTCCGCCACCTGCACAAACGAAGCAGGGCGAAGATCGGGTGACGCTCCCACTGGTCGAGGAGATTCAATCTCGCATCGTGAGCGAAACGGCTCTCAACGTGGAGTCTTTGGCTTACTTCCGGCTGATGATGCGCCTGCGGGAACGACCAGCGGATCGCCGGCGATTTCTTCGTCGTCTTGTCTTCACGCCCGGGCCAAGCGAATGGCAAGCAGTTCGTCTTCCCGCACCGCTGTTTCCGTTGTACCGGCTTGTCCGATTGGCGCGGCTGGCGGCTAGGCTTGTAAGCGTTTAGACTGCCGGCACACCGGCATTCTGCTCGACTTTTGTCACGCTCCACTCTCTGCAGTAGAGAGCGAAAATCGCCCCGCATCCGATCAGAGGCACGGCCAGTCCTGCCTTGAGGCTTCCGAAACGCGTGGACGAAACGCCCACCATCCACGGAAGCAGTCCTCCTCCGATATTGGAGAGCGTAAACATGATGGAACCCAGGCGCGCAGGAGCCGACGGAAATTCTCTGGATAATAGCGATATGGTGATGGGGTAAACGTACGAAAGCCCCAGTCCGGCAAGCGAGGCACTCATGATTACACCACGTAAGCCGTGCGACAAAATCAGGCCGGCCATTCCCGCACACGCGGCCACTAGCCCCGCTTGCACCAGTCGAATCTCATCCGTCAGGCGCAACAGCAGCGGAGCCAGCCATCTCCCCAGCGTCATCGCGGCATAGAAAAACGAGGAAGTGATGATCGCCATCGTGGGCGACATCTCGCCCAGACTCTTGGAGTATGTCGCCAGCCAAAGCCCGAAACCATTTTCCACGCCCACGTATAGAAAAAAGAGCAACGCCAGAATCAGAAAGGCGCTGCTCCTCCACGGAATCGCCATTGCAGTCTTCCCAATGGCATCTCTCTTCGCCATCGGCTCGACAATGGATGAGGGCATCGCCGCGATTCCAACCGCCATCAGCAGCGCGGAACTTGCGAGGATTGCCAGGAACATCGGTACCCGATGGCTTTTGACGGCCGCTGCCACCAGAAATGGGCACGTCACCGCACCCGCGCTCCAGCAAAAGTTGAGCACATTCAGGGTCGCGCTGCGCCGTCCGGGATTCACCGCCGCTACCATCAGATTCGCCGCAGGAACGGCCAGGCCCAGCCCTCCACCATAGGCCGCGATGCAAATCATCCCGAGCGGTTTCGGACCGATCAGCAGCAGTCCGACGCCTGCGCTCATGAGCGCTAGCCCGGTCTTGATCGCGAATCGAAATCCCCAACGTGAAGCCAGTTCGCCGGAAACCGCAACCGCCAGAGTTGATGCCACATACTGCACAGGAAACAGCGCGCCCGCCTGTGCATAGTTCAGCGACCATCGCGCCGACAGCGTCGGCAGCATTGGGCCGAGCAAAACAGTCGCAATCCCGATCGGCACGAACGACGCGTAAGCGGCAAACGTAAGCGCCCGAGCGGAGGATGAGGTGTTGGGTGGGTCAGAAGAGGGCATGAAAGGAGCGGCAGGCTCTGCGGCTACTATATCGGAACCGCGGCGCTAGGAGGTACCGTTCGCCTTCGCCGTCGACTCCCGCACGACCAGGGCCGGCTCAATCGCGATCTCACCGGGATATTCTTTTTTATCCTGAATTCGTTCCAGCAGGACTTGCGCCGCCACTTCTCCCATTCGGTTCAGCGGTTGCTGGACCGTGGTCAAACTCGGAGTGTGAAACGCGGCTCCCGGAATGTCATCGAACCCCAGCACCGAAACATCGTGCGGCACGCGCAGTCCCTGTTCCTGCAACGCGCGAATCGCTCCGATCGCCGAGATGTCGTTGTAGGCAAACAGCGCGGTAAACGGCCGATTGCGCGCCAGCAGTTGCTTGGCGAACGGATAGCCCAGCATCGGTGTCGGGTCATCCGTGTCGATTTGCACCGTGAGCTCGGGGTCGATCTTCATTCCAATCTCTGCTGCCACCTGGCAGATCGCGTCCCAGCGGTCCTTCGCATCGGAACTCAAGGGATTGCCCTTCATGAATGCGACGCGCTGGTGGGACAGCTCCTTCAAATGATTCAGTGCCAGGACCGCGGCCCTTACGTGATCGAGCGTAATGTTGGTGACGCCCTTCAGTTTCTTGTGGCCGGCAACGGCAACCGTGGGAAGCATGGGTTCATCCTGCACGGTCGTATCGACAGTGATGATGCCTTCGACGCCGCGCTCCGACAGCAATTGCGAGTACCGGCTCAGCAGCTCAGGATCGTGCCGGTGCACCACCGTCAGAAAGAAGTAATCACGCTTCCTTAAATACTGCTCGATGCCGCTGATGATCGCGGAGCTGTAGGAGTCGCCAATCTCCTCCGCAATCACTCCGATGGTGTAGGTCCGCTTATTGCGCAGCGTGCGCGCGAAAAAATTTGGCCGGTAGTTGAGTTCCTTGGCGGCCGCATGGATTCGATTCTTGGTCTCTTGTGGAATCGAACGAGCCGACGGCGAATCGTTGAGGACCGCGGATACTGTGCCGGGAGTCAGTCCAATATGCTGGGCAACGGCCTTGAGGGTAATCACGGCTGGCTTTTGGACAGGCTTCTTAATTTGCCCCATGATCTTTTAGATCGCTTTAAACAATTATTCCGTAAGAGTCTGGGCGAAATATCTTAACAAATCCCATGACCTTGTCAGTGATACCACACACGTTGTTTCTTCCCAGCAAATCGAAGAACAGATTGGGCTCTTCGACGCGCTTACGCCTTAGCGTGCCGTTGGCTATTCGGCTTCGATCCGCTCAAAGCAAAGAACAAGATGTACAAATAACAAAGAACTGGCAGGAAGAAAGCGTGATGAATGCCGATCCGGTCAGCAATCGCTCCCTGCGCGTAGGGAATGAGAGCTCCGCCAACGATCGCCATGATCATCACTCCGGAGCCGTCCCCAGTCAGCGGACCAAGCTCGGCGACTCCCAAAGTAAAAATACTCGGGAACATGATCGAATTAAAGAAACCCACCAGGATAATGCTATACATCGCAACGTGTCCGGTAGCCAGCATGGAGGTTGCAACCAGGGCCGCCGCGCACACGGCGCAAATGCCCAGCAGTTGTCCGGTTTTCATTTTTTGCAGCAGGCCGGAGCCAATGAAGCGTCCGACCATGGCACCTCCCCAGTAGAAAGCAACCAGGTTGGCTGCGGCTTTTTCAGTCAGCCCTCCAATGTCGGGCTGGCTGAAGTAGTTCACCAGGAAACTTCCAATGGAAACTTCGGCACCCACGTACACAAAAATCCCGATCGCTCCGAAGATCAGGCTGGGGTGATTCCAGATGGAATCGTTCACTTTTTCCCCAACTTTATGCTGAGCATGAGCGATCGTTGGCAGCTTGAAAGTGCCGATCGCGACTGCCAACAGCACCAGCGTAATGCCCAGACCGATATACGGCGTCTTGACGGTGGCCGCTTCATGCTGGCGGTAAGCCTGTAGAACGTCAGGCGCCATCGCGCGGATTTCATCCATGGCCTTCGGGGCCGCGCTCAGAATCAGCACGCCGCCAAAGAAGGGCGCCAGAAAAGTGCCGAGCGAGTTGAACGCCTGGGTGAGATTGAGCCGGCTCGAGGCGGTCTGGGGCGGTCCTAACACCGTGACGTAAGGATTTGCCGCCACCTGCAGGCACGTGATTCCGGCCGCAAGCACGATCAGCGCGCCCAGGAACAGAGGATACGACGCGGCACTGGCGGCCGGCACGAACAGGAACGCTCCCACCCCCGCAGTCAGTAGTCCGACCACCATCGATCGCTGGTACCCGATCCAGTCAACGATTCTGGAGGCCGGAAATGAAAACACGAAATACGCGCCAAAGAACGCCAACTGAATTAGCTGAGACTGCCTATAGTTCAGGTCAAAAATCGATTTCAGGTGCGGGACCAGAATGTCGTTCAAGCAGGTAAGAAATCCCCACATGAAAAAAAGTGTGGTCACCGTAGCCAGCGGAGCGAGGTAGCTTTGCTCGGTGCCCGGCGCGGTAGTCGTCGTAGAAGTGTTGGGGGCCGCGATCGCCATGAGTGCTGTATCCACCCTTCGAAGAGCGTGCGAATCAGATTGCACGAATCCAGATTGCACGAATCCAGATTGCACGAATCCAGATTGCACGAATCCA
>JBEKWZ010000280.1:0-5389 GCA_049512555.1 Candidatus Sulfotelmatobacter sp.
GGGGCAGGTTTATCGCGACAGCGACGTGCTGCCCACGACAGCCGCGAACATCTGGTACACGCGGGAAGCAATTTTTGTGGATCCTTCCGGCTCACTGATGGGTGAGGCCGATCGGTGGAGACGCCTGGTCAGGCTGCTGCAGCCGGCGCGATTTTCTGCGGCAATCGGAAAACGTGCGCAAGCTCCGCGGGCGGCTTTGGTATGTTTCGATTGCGAAACTTTTCTGCAGCCGGGCGCAAGCGAAGCTGCAGTCTCGGCAGCCCGAAGATTGTCGGTGCGGTTGCAGGAAGTCTCCCAGCTGTTGGGGATCAGCTTTCCCGTCTACGTTTTGTTTACCAAGATCGACCGCATCTCGTTCTTCGCCGACTTCGTGCGCGGAATGAGCAAAGATGAAGTCTCCGAAGTGCTGGGAGTGACTTTGCCGCTACGCTCGCTGAGCGCAGGAGTATATGCGGACGAAGAAACGCGGCGTCTCACCAAGGCGTTCGACGAAATTTTCTACTCGCTGGCGGAGCGGCGCATCGTGCTGCTTCCCCGCGAACATGAAGGCGACAAGCTGCCCGGCATTTACGAATTTCCGCGAGAACTGCGGAAGTTGCGCACGCTGCTGGTGCAGTTTCTGGTAGACCTGGCGCGCCCTAGCCATCTGGGCACGAATCCATTTCTGCGCGGCTTCTATTTCACCGGAGTGCGGCCTGTGGTGATGGAAGATGTGGTGGTCGCACCGGTCGCACCCGTGGAAACGGCAGATGCGGGATACGGTTCGGGCGCTACCCAAATTTTCCAACGCATGGGGTCGCAAGCACAGGCGCCGCCCGCGCCGCGCAGCGGGGGATCGCGCCGGGTGCCACAGTGGGTTTTCCTGACCAGCCTGTTCAACGACGTGCTGGTGAAAGACCGTGTGGCGCTGGCCACCAGCGGATCCAGTTCGCGAGTGAATCTGCTGCGCCGCATCGCTTTGGGTGCGGCTCTATTTATCGCGCTGATCTGTTTAACTGGCTTCGTGGTTTCGTTTTTCCGTAATCGTGCACTAGAGACGCGTGTGCAGGAAGCCGTCGCCGACCTGAGTACGCTGCAAACCGCGAACAACCAGCCGGCTGGGATTGGCGACCTGACAAAACTGGACAAGCTGCGCAGCGAACTCGTCGATCTTTCCGACTACGCGGAGAATGGAGCGCCCCTCAGCCTGCGCTGGGGTTTGTACGAGGGGGATCAAATCTTGCCCGATGCCAGGCGAGTGTATTTCGAGCGCTTCCGGCGGCTGTTGTTTGCGGAATCCCAAAAGCGGGTTACGGATAATCTGGACGGCTTGGCTGGCAAGTCCGCGGCCAACGCTCCGAACGACGCCTACCAAAAAAGCTATGATGAGTTGAAGGAATATCTGATCACGACGGAACCCTCGGATCACGACAAAAGCAGCAAAGAATTCCTGACTCCGGTGTTGATGACTCACTGGGTCGCCGACCGCGACATCGACAAGGATCGCAAAGACCTCGCGGCGTTGCAGTTCGATTTCTTCGCCACGGAACTGGCAAAGGAGAATCCGTTTCCGACCGGCAACTCCAAGCCCCTGATCGACCAGGCGCGCGCCTATCTGAAGCAGTTTTCAGGGATCGACCGCAACTACGTGCAACTCCTGTCGAAGGCTGCGCAGGGGGAGGCCAGCTTCAGCGATCAATTCCCCGATTCCGCCGGCGTGATCGTGAGCAGCTATAAAGTGAAAAAAGCGTTCACGCGCACCGGTTTCCTGGCTGTACAGGATGCTCTGAAGAATCCGGCCAACTACATGGGCGGCGAAGAATGGGTCCTGGGCAAGAACGACATCAAAGACATGGACCAGGATGCGATGCGGCAGAAGCTGACGGACCGCTACAACCAGGATTTTGTCAAAGAGTGGAACAACGTGTTGAAGACATCTGCGGTCGCGGGTTATGTGAGCAACGCCGATGCTGACAGGAAGCTGGAAAAGCTAACAGGGCCAACCTCGCCACTATTAGAGTTACTGTATTTTATTTCGCACAATACCGATCCCGCGCCGGCAGATGTGAAAACCCCTTTTGCGGCGGTGCAGGCAGTCGAACCGCCCGGCCCGGCGGACAAACTCCCCGACCACTACGTCGTTCCTCCGAACAAGGAATATGTTGAGGCTTTAGGAAAGTTGCAGACGGATATTCATGCGCTCGCGCAAAATCCAGGTGCGCCGGATCCGGCCCAGCTCACGCAAGCTGGAAACTCTGCCGATTTAGCGTCGCAAGCAGTCACCAAGGTCATTACCGCGGTGCCGGTGGATCAGCAGTTTGGCAATCAGGATCAAGTGCGGCGATTACTAGAAGAGCCGATCACGAAGGTGGAAGCGTTGTTGAAGCGGGGGCCCGTCGATATCGTCAATGGGTCAGGGAAGAGTTACTGCGCGGCGTTTGCGGGAGCGGCGAGTAAATATCCTTTCGATCCCAATTCGCTGCAAGACTTGTCGATGGATCAGTTGTACGCGATCTTCGGGCCCACCAGCGATGCCCTGAAAAAGTTGAAAGAAGATGTGAAGCCATTTACGTTCATGGTCGGAAACAAGTATGCACAAAACACCCAGGCGGCCGTGAAACCGTCTAAGACTTTTCTGGACTTCCTGAATCGTGTCACGGCGCTGAGCGATGCGTTGTACCCAACGGGATCGTTGCCTCCGAAGTTCTCCTACACGCTGAAACAGGTGCCTAGCAACCTTGAGGGAGTTGTGCTGAAGATTGGAAACGAGACGCTCTCGGGAGAAGGTGCGCAGCACACATTCATCTGGACTGGCGCGAGTGAGGATGTCCTGGTGACTTCCAAGAGCGGAGACGTCCTTGATTCGTTCCCTGCGGGTCCGTGGTCTGCGTTTAAGTTTGTTGCCAAGGCTCACCAATTGGGAGGCGGCAAGTTGGAATGGGTGGGCGAATCTAACGGAAGGATTGTGATGCTGCCCAATGGAAAACAGAAATCGTATGACTATCAATTGCAGGTTTCGGGCAGTGTGAATCCGTTCTTTGATCTGCAAGGCATGAAGTGTGTGAGCCAGGTTGCCGGGCGCTGATCGGCGCCGGCATGGAATAGCTTTAAGAGAACTATTTGGCAAGTAGAAGTTTTCTTAAGTGGATGTTTTCTGGCCGCCCGGCCCTGACAAGCGCCCCAGCAATCGATCTTTCCATGAGGGATGAACTGCGCGGATCAGCAAGCATGTGATGTTGTCATCGCTGTTACCCACCTTCGCCGCAGCAATCAGATCGGAGCAGGCCTGCTCGAGTGAATCCTGGTTGATGGCTTCAGCGATCCGCTCTTCCTTGACGTAGCGCGACATCCCGTCGCTGCAGAGCAACAGCACATCCTCGGCATTGAATTCGTGATCGGCCAGGTCGGGCTCCACGCTCTCTTCAGTACCCAGCGCGCGCACGATTACGTTTTGCATTTTCGACTGTTCCGCTTCCTCCAAAGTAATGAGGCCGCGCCTGACTTGTTCCATCACCAGGGAATGATCGTTGGTCAGCTGCACAACATCTTTATTGCGGATGAGATAGACACGGCTGTCGCCAACGTTGGCCACGGAAAAAAGATTGCCATCAACCGCGACGGCCACAATCGTAGAACCCATGCCCGAATGGTTGGGATTCATGGCTCCCGATTCATGGATCGCCTGATTCGCCAGCTGAATGGCCGTGGCCAGGCTTACGGCGCGCTGCGAGACACCTTCGAAGCGGGCTCCGCCTACGGGTGCGGCGCTCTGGTCCTGGCGGAAGTAGTCGAGCACGGTGTCGACGCCAATCTTGCTGGCGAGTTCTCCGGCTTGTTGTCCACCCATGCCGTCGCATACGACAAAGATGCCGTGACGCAGGTCATAGCCAAAATTATCCTCGTTATTTTTGCGCACGAGGCCGATATCGGTGAGGCCGGCGGCTTGGATCAATAAACTCATGGGGGAGCGTAAGCGCTAAATCCTACCGTACCCCAAGCCGCGGGTAAACAAGTAGATAGAAGGATTGAGCGCGGGAATGATTTTAGCTGGTTCTCCCAAACATTTTGCTCTTCTTTGCTTTTCGGAGAAGATCCTGCCACTCATTCTGCAAGTTGATGCTGGCGTGTTCGGTGAAAGGTTGAGCTGTGGTTAAGGCGAGGGCAGCCTGTTTTCGATCGCCCGCGTCCATCGCCACCAGCGCCTCTTTGATCGCCGAAGACAGCTGGCGATCGGCGACGGACTTGCGCCGCGAAGTGAAGGCCGGGACGATTCGCGTCAGTAACGAGGATTCGACTCCCGGATTCTGCAGAGTTCCCGTGCCGTCGACGCGATCCAGCGCGGCATACGCTCGTCCTACCGCCTGGAGCGCTGCCAATTCATTCTCGCTGGCGGCGCGCAGTTGCTGCAATGCAGTCTGAACCGGAAGCGCTTGCAGAGTGGACGGCGGTTGCCCTCCCAGGAACTTGATCGCCTCCGCATAGTGTTCCTCAGTGGCGAGAACTTCAACGGTTTGCAGCGCGCCATCGACATCGCGTTGCAGCGACTGCAGTCGCCCGCGCGCGTCCTCCAGCAAAAACATAAGAGAAGCCGCTGACGGATCTTCGCTGATGGGCGTGAGTAAGTCGACGACGGCGCGGTACGATCCCTGCGTCATCAATTCCTGCGATTGGCGCAACAATCCCCGCAGTTGACTGGTCTTGAGGTGCTGATCGGCCTCCTGCCGCGCGAACTCCATCAACTCCGCGATTTCAGAAGAAAAAATGCCCTCCTTCTGACACGACTCCAGAAGGCGCAAGGCTTCCAGGTATCTTCCGTTGCTCAGCGCCTCATGGGCGCGCGTGAGAAATTCGGCGCGAGATTGTTCCTGACTCCGCGATGAGATGTGGCTGACAATCGTGGATTGCAGAGTCAGGAGGCGCTCGTTTCCAGGAGTTTGTTGCAACTCATCGCGCACCAGATTCAACGCTTCCTCAGGCGAACTCTCCATCAAGTTTCGGCAACGTAGTGCAACTTCATCGACGCGGCGGCGAACCTCGGCTTCGCGCAATTTGCGCGCCAGACTTCCTTTGAACTTCATTAGCATGGGCTCGGTGGGCATGCGCTCCAGAGCCTTGTCGACCAGTTGCGCGGCGCGGGTAAGTTCTTCCAGAGTGGAGGCGAGCGAAACCTCATTTTGCAGCTGTTCGAGAATTCGGCGTCGTTGTTCCTGCTCGCGGCCCGACTTGGCCGCAGCCTGCAAAGTGATCAGTTCAGGATTCGACGGATCGACGCGTTCAACCTCGGCGAGCGCTTCCATGGCGGCCGTGAAGTGGCGCGCTCCGATTTCGCGGCGAGCGTTCTCCAGAAATTGCCGCGCTTTTGCCTGACGTGTCGCTTCCTCGATCAAACGGGCCAGGGCAACGTGAGCGG
>JBEKWZ010000281.1:0-5361 GCA_049512555.1 Candidatus Sulfotelmatobacter sp.
AAGTGCGCATCCGGTTTGCTCTCAAGATATTTCTTGAAGTCGGAAGCCAGCGCGACCAACGTCTTTTGTTGACTGAGCAGCAAACCGCCCTTGACATTATCCGGTCTGGGGTGGTCGACCACAAAGTAAACGCTGTGCAGAGAGAGCCGGGCTTCCAGTTTTACGACTTCAGGATTGACCGGCGGTGGTGGCGGGTTCTCCAGCGTCACCTGCGTGGAGGCTTGCGCGGTCAAACCGCGCGAGTCGGTGCAAGTCGCGGTGACCGTCACCGGACCAGCGGGAGCTCCAGCGGTGTTCAGGGTTGCCGAGCTGCCACTGCCGGAAACGGAGCCGGCGGTGGAAGTCCAGTTGGCCACGGAAACCGTGACGCCGTCGGGACTGGTGCAGGAAGCCGACAGGTTCACGTTGCCGCCCGTGACCAGATCCGTCGGATTCGCCGACAACGACATGGTCGGCGGATTTTTCGGCGGCAGCGGCTTGATCTTATAGTTCGCCGTGCAGCTCGCCACATTGTTCTTACTGTACTTCGGGTCAGTCACGGTCGCCGTGATGGTATAGCTGCCCGGAGTCGCGTTGGTGGTGTCAATGCTACCCGCGGTATCTTTGCCAGTGATCTGGCCGCCGCCATTCCCGGTCCAGCTGTAGGTCACAGTGTGCTTCGGATTGAAATTGCTGGCCGTAACGGTAGCCGTGATCGGTTCCCCGACCATGACTTCCGTGGGCTGCACCGAGCAGGCCGCCGCTGGAATCGGAGGCGGCGCTCCACCAAAGTTGAACACCACGCCGGTGCGCAGTCGTTCGCCCTCGAATGCGGGCCGCCGCAGAGACGGAAATTCCGGAGCAGCCTCACTGGCAAAGTTGTGCGCAGCCCAAACGTAGTCAACTTGAAACAGGCGCCAGGAAATCTTCTTGGTGAGCGCGAGATCCATGCCGCCGCCCAGGACCAGGCCAATCCCGTTGTGGTTGACCAATCCACTGTCATAGGTCACGCGATTGAGAGTTGCGAGCGCGTGGAGGAAAAATCTGGCGCTTTCATCGTGCGCAACAAACCGCGGGCCGGCGCCGGCAGTCCATTCTGAGTTTTCCGCAGACGTGTCCCGGTTGTACCCGAAGTCACCCTCCAGGCCCCAATGTGGATCGAAATTGTAGGTCGCAGCGGCGCCAGCGCCCTTCGACATGGCGGGAAGCGGATACGGCGTCGGATTGTTGGGATCGCCTCCTGGAGCCGGAACTGTGGCGCCCGGATTCAGGTACTGATACCCCACAAATATGTCCCAGCTCCCACTGGAACTATCTTGAGCCAACGCGGAACCGGAAATCACAAGCACTGCGATCAGCCCTAACAAGCCGGCCATGAGCCGTCGGCATTTGCGTGTGGTGCAGCTAACTTTCATGGAATCCTCCAAAATGTTATGGTTCCCGAGTTACCATGCAACCAGAAAGCTTTTTGGGAAAGAGTGTTAAACAAGATCGATGGAAACGAGACCCGGGGAACGCAGAATTCTATCGCACCGCTGCTTAAAGCGAAAGCGTAGACTCGAACTAGTTCCTACCAGCTAAGCGGGTTCTTTCGTCTCAAATTGAAATTCCTGACATCCGGGGTTGGCCCCAGCCCGACCGATCGAGACCTTGCCGGGCAGGAAGCGAGCCGCGTATTGTGGGGATTCGATTCAGGAGCAACTAGTGGAACTGAGCCCCGCCGGATTGAAGCGCCAGACGCTGGCACCGAGGAAACCGGGTAAGATCAAGCTGCGTAAGATCACGCTGGGTAAGATCAGACGATGAGCCACGAAAAGATACTGATTGTCGAAGACGAGGAGAATGAACGCTCTGGGCTGGCCGAACTGGTCGGTTCCTGGGGATTTCGGGTGGAGACGGCCCGGGACGGTGCCGAGGGGCTGGAGAAAGCTACCCACTGGTCGCCGGCGATCGTGATCACTGACCTCAAAATGCCGCGCATGGGCGGAATTGAACTGCTGGGGCGGCTTGCCGAACAAGCCACTGAGATCGCAGTCATCCTGGTCACGGCCCAGGGCACGATCGACAGCGCCGTGCAGGCCATGCGGATGGGCGCTTACGACTACATCACCAAGCCCATCGACACCAATCGACTGCGGACGATCCTGGCCAACGCATCGGCCCTGCTGGGCGCGCGCGCCGAACTCGAAGCCACCCGGCGCCGGTTGCGCGACGCAGGCTCGCTGGGACGTCTCAACGGCGCCTCGCGCAAGATGCAGGAAATTTTCCGGCTCATCGAAATGGTCGCGCCCAGCACGGCCTCGGTGCTGATCACGGGCGCCAGCGGCACCGGAAAAGAACTGGTGGCCCGCACCATCCATGATCTCAGCCCGCGCAAAGATCGGCCCTTCGTCGCCATCAACTGCGCCGCCATTCCCGAGACATTGATGGAAAGCGAAATCTTCGGCCACGAAAAAGGCGCATTCACAGGCGCGATGGAGCGGCGCACCGGCTGCTTCGAATTGGCCGAAGGCGGAACCCTGCTGCTGGATGAAATCGGCGAAATGCCGGTAGGGACTCAGGCCAAACTGCTGCGCGTTCTGGAAGACCACAAACTGCGGCGGCTGGGTAGCAAAGTCGAAACTTCCGTGGATGTGCGGGTGCTGGCCGCCACCAACAAAATTCCCGACGAGGCCGTGGCCCACGGCGAGTTGCGCAGCGATCTCTATTACCGTCTCAACGTGTTCAACATCCACATGCCTCCGCTGCGCGAACACAAAGAGGACGTTCCCGGCCTGGTACAACTTCTTTTGGCCGAGATGAACAGCAAGCACGCCCGCAAAGTCGCCGCCGTGAGCGAAGCCGTGCTGAACCAGTTCAATGCCTATTCGTGGCCCGGCAACGTGCGTGAACTGCGCAACACGATCGAGCGGGCGGTCATCGTCTGCGACGCGGGCGTGGTCGAGACCAAGCACCTGCCGCCGGGATTCGGACAAGCCCCGCTGCGCACCGCGGCCAACGATCCCGATGCGGTTCGCCTGGGTGTAGGCACGACTGTGGAAGAAGCCGAGAAGATGCTGATCTTGAAAACGCTGGAGGCAACCAGCAACAACAAGACGCGAGCCGCGGAGATCCTTGGCATCAGCCTGAAAACGCTGCACAACAAATTGAAGGAATACGGCAGCGCCGCCGCGGAAGCTATCCCCGGCAAGGAGGAAGTTCCCAGTAGCTAAGACCTTCTCGCACGCCTGTTGGCGGACGATGCTGAGCGAGCCACTCTCTTCCCACTTCTCTCCATGCTGCGACGAAAGACCATCATCGTGCTGGTCATCACTCTTATGGTGACGGTGATGGTTGCCGCGTTTTCCTACCTGTACATCTCGCAAATCCTGCGCCTGCGCATTAACTACGCCAACGAGACGGCAACCAACCTTACGCATCAACTGGCCTACGCCGTTGCCAATGCCGTACCCGACTTCACCAGCACGTCGGTCGACACCAGTAACTCGGCCGCGATGCGCCGCGCCTTTGCCGACTACGTGCCAAGCGACGTGGCCCTCAACAACCTCCTTCAGTCCTACACCGGCGACTGGAGATTCATTTACGACGTCACCATCGTCGACGTCACCGGCAAGGCCCTGCTGCACACCAATGCCAGCATGGTGGGCAAAGTGATTGCCCGTCGGCCGGACTTTCAGCGGGTCGTGAGCGCGCGTTTCTTCGACCAGTTTCGTCTGGTTTTCACTTCTGCCGAAGTTTACGACGTGTCCTACCCGCTGGAATTCGCGGGGGAGCCCTTCGGAGCGATCCACATCGGCGTGCAAACCGTTTTTCTGAAAAGTGAAGTGCAGGCCCGGCTGATGAAAGCGGCCTATATTTCAATCGCGCTGGTCTTCGCCTCTTTATTTCTGGCTGCGGGAATCTCCAACCTAGCCCTGGGCCCGCTGAAGAAGATCAGTCTTAATCTCGATAGTGTAAGCGCGGGCGACGCCGACGCGCTCTCCGACGACGAGTCTCGGCACGACGAGTACGGCCTCGTCACCCTGAAAATCGCCAACCTCGGCCGCCAGATTCGCGACAGCCGCGAGATTTTCTCCGCCCTCAAAGACAACGTGGATCAGTTGATGGCCAAGCTGCAGGACGGCCTAATGCTGTTCGCCCGCGACTCGCGCGTCGTGCTGGTCAGCGCTCCCGTGGAGAGTTTTCTGGGACGTCCTCGCGCCGAACTTCTCGGACACACGGTTCACGAAGTATTCGACCGCGATTCCCTGTTGGGCGCGGCCTTGCTCGATGCTTTTGAGCGCCGCCGTCCCTTGTCACAACGCGAGTTTGACGCTGCCGGAGGCAAGCGCGTCCAGGTTTCGCTCGACTTCGTGCAGGAAAAAAATTCGCAGATCGGCGCGCTCCTCATCATGCGCGACCCCGAATCGGTTCGCCGCATCGGCGATGAAATCGAGATGTCGCGCCGCCTCTCCGCCAGCGGACGCCTCACCCGCGGCGTCGCCCACGAGGTGAAAAATCCCATCAACGCCATCGTGCTCCACTTGCAACTCCTGCAGAACAAGTTGGCGCACACCGAACCGGATGCCCGCCGTCACATGGACATTATCGACAGCGAAATCCGGCGGCTCGACCGCGTGGTGCAGACCCTGGTGGATTTCACCCGTCCCCGCGATCTGCACCTGGAAGAAGTCGACCTCCGCCGCTTGCTGGAAGAGGTGGCCATGCTGGCCTCTCCCGATGCAGAGCAGCATGGCGTCACCATCGAGCGCACCGTCCCGAACGAACCGCTGCCCATCACGGCGGATATCGACCTTATGAAGCAGGCACTGCTCAACGTGGTGCTCAACGGCATTCAGGCCATGCCCAAGGGAGGGTTGCTCACAATTTCGTCGCAGCGCATCGGCGAGGCCGTGATCGCGGAGGTTTGTGATCATGGCTGCGGCATTCCTCACGACCTGCACGAAAAAATCTTTGAGCTCTACTTCACCACGAAGAAAGACGGCAGCGGCATGGGCCTGGCTTACGCTTATCAGATTCTGCAGTGGCACCACGGTTCGCTGGAGTTCGAATCGCTCGAGGGCGAGGGCACGACGTTCCGGTTTCACATCCCCGCAGCCCCGGGAGCGGTGGAAACGGCGCAGGAATCATCAGCGCATTCAGTGCCGGAGTTGTCGAAGCCCGCCGGCTAGAACAATAGCGGCGTCAAGATAGGCGAATAGCCCGCGTGAGGATAGGCGGATAGCCCGCGTCAAGATAGCCAACCCCAAGCATCTTGTCATTCCGAACGCCGCGTTTTTCATCGCGGCGGAGGAATCTCAGTCTTCCCTGCGATCGCGCGCCAGCCAAAGTCGGCGGCCGTAACGGGCCGACAAACCCACACCACCCCCGACCAGGCCTTTC
>JBEKWZ010000282.1:0-5355 GCA_049512555.1 Candidatus Sulfotelmatobacter sp.
CAGCGAAAATCCGCCGCTCTCGGGATTGGACCTGCCGTCGCTCGAGCCGCATTCTGCGCCGTTGAGTTACTTGCAACCGGGGGCGACCGTCAGCGAGTCGGCGGATACGAACGCAGGCAATTCCCTGGGCGGCCAACAGGTCACCTCCGTCAGCCGCGCCCTGGGCAGTGTGACCTTGCAGCGCTTGTGGAGCCACTACGACCTGGCGCTCGATTACGTCGGCGGCGTCGGCTACTACAACATCCACGGACAAGGCCTGAAGTCGCTGCAGCAACTGGATATGGAACAGAAGATTAACTGGAAGCGCGGTCAGTTTTCGGTGCGTGACAGCTTCAGCTACCTGCCCGAAGGCAACTTCGGCGGTTCGTACGGATCGCTGGGCTCACAGGGAATCGGATCGCTGGGGTCCACTTCCTTCGGCCTTTTTGCCAACGGCACGGCCCTGGGAACCTTGGGACTTGCTCCCCGGATTCTGAACGTGAGCCTGGCCGAGATTCAGGAAAATCTCACCCCCAAATCTGCGATCACAGTGGCCGGAGGATACGCCTTCACTCATTTTTACGGGAGCGGCTTCGACGGCACTTCTTTTATCGGCAGTTCGCAGACTTCCGCTCAGGCAGGATACAACCGCATTCTCAGCTCGCATACTCAGATCGCGCTGGTCTACGGATATCAGGGATTCGATTTTTCAGTCGTGGGGACGGCGTTTCATACCCAGATTGTTCAGGGACTCTACGGCCACCGGATTTCGGGACGAATGGATCTGCTGCTGGGGGCGGGGCCGCAACTCACTTTCATCGATACCCAAAGTGCGACGATCGAAGGGACGTCAATTGTTCCCATCACCGTCAAGAACACCCGACTGGGGGTGGCGGCGCAAGCGCGCTTGCGTTACCAGCTGAGCAGAACCGCGCTGGATCTGACCTACCGGCGCTTCACCACCAGCGGTTCGGGATTGTTTGCGGGAGCGCAGAGCGACATCGTGCACCTGACCGCGACCCGCCCGCTCACGCGGGTGTGGAGCGTGTTTACTGACATTGGATATTCGCACAACAGCAGGGTACAGCCACTGTCGGAACAGCAAGTAACCCAGTGCAGCCTTCAATCGCCGCCATTCTTGGACATCTGTCCGGCCAACAATGCCAACTCCTACAGCTACGGATACGTGGGAGGCGGGCTGCACCGGGCGTTTGGGCGAAATCTTCACGGCTATGTCAGCTATCAGTTCAACGAGCTGTCGTTTGACCATCAATACTGTGTCACCGGCACTGTCTGCAGCCGCATTTCGAATCGGAGTGTGGCTACGTTTGGATTGGATTGGACTCCCCGGCCGATTCGGCTGGACTGATTTCAGAGGCCCGAAAATCTTTGCCTTGGCAGCGAACGCCGGGGAAAGAGAACTCGAACCAGAAGGAAAAGGAAAAGGAAAACGAGCATGATAACGAATCGCGAATTAACGATGGACGATTATCTGGCGATGCTGCGCCGGCGCCTGAAGGTGATCTTAGTTCCGGCGCTGTTCGCGCCGCTGGTGGGATTTCTGGTTTCCTACACCTTCACGACGAAGTGGACTTCGCAGGCTCTGATCCTGGTGGAGAGTCAGAAAGTGTCGGAGAAAATGGTGGAACCGGTAGTCACCGGAGATCTGACGGCGCGCGTGGCCACGCTGCAGCAGGAAATGTTGAGCCAGAACAATATGCAGCCCCTGGTGGAGAAGCTATTTCCCGGCAAGAACGCCGAGGAACAAGGCGCGATCATGGACGACATTCGCATGAAAGTAAAGGTCGAGCCGGTGATCACCGACCTGTCGGCAATCGGCACCGCCACTCCCAAAGCGACGAAGCCGGGCACCAGTCCGGTGCCGGGTTTCTATCTGGAGTACACCGGCAAGACTCCGCGCGAAGCACAACAGATCTGCAGCGAGCTGACCTCGATTCTTGTGGGTGCGAACCTGAAGTCGGTGCAGGACTCGGCCAAGGGCACCAGCGACGTGTTGAGCGCGGGACTGGAAGACGCCAAGCACAGTCTGGATGATATGGATTCGAAGCTGGCGGCGTTCAAGAAGCAGTACGTCGGGCAGCTTCCAGGAGACGAAGAAAACAACCTGAAAATTCTGATGGGGCTGAATTCCCAGCTGGAAGCCAACACCCAAACTCTGAACCGGGCGCAGCAGGACAAGGCGTATACCGAGTCGCTGCTGGCACAGCAACTGGGGGCGTGGAACTCGTCGCAGTCTTCCACTAATCCGCAAACCCTGGAAAAACAATTGTCCGAGTTGCAGTCGGCGCTGTTGACCTTGCAGGCGCGCTACACCGACGATCACCCGGACGTGATTAAGACCAAAGCGGACATCGCCGAAGTAAAAGCGAAATTGGCGGAGGTCAACAAGGCCTCGGCCAACGCCACCGACACCGGCACTGAAAAGGCTTCGGCCATGGAGCCGCCGGAGATTCGGCAGTTCCGGCTGCAGATTCACCAGTATTCAGACTTGATTACCGCAGCTACGCGCGACCAGAAACGGCTGGCGCAGGAAATCGCGTCGTACCAGGGGCGGGTCGCTCTCAGTCCGAACGTCGAGGAACAATACAAGCTGTTGACCCGCGACTACGAAAATGCGCAGAAGAATTACCAGGACCTGCTGGGCAAAAAGAGTGCTGCCGATTTGACCGGAAGCATGGTCAACCAGTCCGAGGGCGAGCGCATGTTTGCCTTGAACACTGCCAGCCTGCCCGATGCTCCCGACTTTCCCAACCGCTTGCTGTTTGCCGCTGGCGGGCTGGGAGCGGGACTGGCCCTGGGCTGCGGGCTCGCGTTGTGGCTGGAGTTGCGCGACAACTCCATTCGCACTGAAGCCGACGCCGAGGCTGCGCTGGAGTTGCCCTTGCTGGTGGCCGTGCCCTGGGTAGGGGTGGTGCAGGAGAACCAGAAGAACGGCAAATTCGGTTTCTGGAATCGGAACAAGAGTCCGGACGAACACAAGGAAACGATCGGGGCATAAGCCAGGCGGGCTCAAGGGACGACTATGTACAAAGAGTTTTACGGACTACGGGCAAACCCGTTCAATGTGAATCCGGACCCGCGTTACTTGTTTCTGACGCGGCACACCGAGGAAGCGCTGGCGTGTTTGACCTACGGAATCCAGAGTCGCAAGGGCTTTGTCCTGCTCACAGGAGAAGTGGGCACGGGCAAGACCACGCTCATCAACAAGCTGCTGGAGTGGCTGCGCCTGCAGCAGGTGGCCACGGCGTTCATCTTCAACTCGCGCCTGAATACGCCACAGTTTCTGGATTACATGATGGCGGACTTCGGCATCCCGTGCGATTCCAAGGCCAAGAGCCAGGTTCTGCTGCGGCTCTACAACTGGCTGCTCGACCGCTACCGGGCGGGGGAGACGGCGGTGCTCATTGTCGATGAGGCGCAAAACCTCTCCGACGAAGTGCTGGAAGAGATCCGCATGCTCACGAACCTGGAAACTTTCACGGAGAAGCTGCTGCAGATCGTTCTGGTGGGTCAGCCGGAACTGGAGCAGAAGCTGAAGCAGCCCCAGTTGCGGCAGTTGCGGCAGCGGCTTACGCTCCGGGCCAAGACGCATGCCTTAACCCTCGACGAGACCAAGGCGTATGTGCAGCAGCGTTTGCGCATCGCGGGTTCGAACGGACAGCAGATTTTCGAACCCGAGGCGCTGGTGGCGATCCACCGTTACGCCTCGGGAATTCCGCGCGTCATCAACCTGCTCTGCGAGCACTGTCTGGTCAGCGCGTTCGTCGACCAGCAGAAGATCATTGGGCCCACGGTGGTGGATGGTGTGGCCCGGGATTTCGATTTGGGCGACAACACCGCGTCGGGCGCAATGACACCGCCGGCGCCGACCGCCGGAACAGACAAGTTTGATTTGGTGGACGCGTTGCGGTCACTGGCCTCGCTGGCCGACCGCCTGCGCCAGGAAGAAAAAGACCTCCCCGACGAAAGGAAACTATGAGCCGCATTCATGAAGCGTTAAAGAAAGCCGAACAGGATCGGGCCGCGACCCAAGGTGGCGCGGTGCAGCCGAACTCGGCCACGGCGCCGCTGACCGATCCGCAGGTATTTACAGAGACTCCAGCAGGCGGACGAGTAGCGGCATTCGCCAGCCCGTTCAGCGTGGAGACGCTGCTGGCCCGGTGCCCGCAGATGCAGTGGAAGCCTGACATGGAAACCATGTTGTTCATGAATGGCGACGACAGCAAGCGCGGCACTGAGGAATTTCGCACGCTGCGGTCGCGGCTCTACCACATGCGCGAAAAGATGGCGCTCAAGACGCTGCTGGTAACCAGCGCTCTGCCTAAAGAAGGCAAGTCATTCACGGCGGCGAACCTGGCGCAGGTGATCGTGCGGCAGCACGGAAGACGCGTGCTGCTGATCGACGCCGACCTGCGCGGTCCGCGTCTGCACCTCGTACTGGGCGCGCCCGCAGGGCCCGGTCTATCGGAATATCTGCAGGGAAAGAACGACGAATTTTCCATCATGCAGCAGGGACCGATGGAGAATTTCTTTTTCATCCCGAGCGGCGTTGGCATCGAAGATCCGGCGGAACTGGTGGGGAATGGACGGCTGAAGATGCTGGTACAGCGGTTGGAATCGCTGTTTGACTGGATCATCATCGATTCGCCGCCAGCCATTCCGGTTTCCGATGCCAGTCTGCTGGCCACCGCTTGCGATGGAGTGCTGATGGTGGTGCGCTCAAATTCAACGCCGGCGGACGCGGCTCGCAAGGCTCGTCTGGAGTTTCCTGAGCAGGCTCTGGTGGGTGTTGTACTCAACGGCACCAGCGAAGATGCGGCGCCGTACGCCCGTTATTACTACGAGGCGTACGGGAAGAAGACGACCACGACCAAGGCCTAGGGGGGAAGTTGATCCGGCTCTTCAGAGTCTTTTTCCCGGTACGAACGCTGGTCCTGCTGGCGGTCGAGACCATGGTTGTGTGGTGTTCGTTTGTACTGGGGACCGTTGCGAGCGGCCAGGAGTACTGGTTGCTGCGCCTCAGCAATGGACTATTCATCGAAGGCGAGTTCCTCAAGATTCTGGCCGTCACCGGGATTGTGCTCCTCATCTCTCACGGACTGGATTTATACGACTCTTCCAACCTGGGCTCCAAGTGGGATCTGATCTTCCGCCTGCTGATCGTGCTGGGCTCGGTGGCGATGTCTCTGTCGATCGTAGGTTTCCTCTACGGATATTTTCTGCCGGGTCACAACTTTCTGCCGCGGGATTCCGCGCTGGCGGGTCTGATCATTCTGACCTTTGCGCTGTTCGCGTGGCGGGCCGCGTATTCCTGGCTGGTTCAGCAGCACTATTTCCGCGAGCGGGTTTATGTGT
>JBEKWZ010000283.1:0-5349 GCA_049512555.1 Candidatus Sulfotelmatobacter sp.
AACACCGAGATGCGTCAGGCAGGTGAGCGTTTGCTGGCGGGATTCCCGAAGTTCACCAGCGTAGCGGGAACCGCGGAGGCGACTACACTGGCAGATGCGAGCGTCGATTTCGTGACCGCTGCTCAGGCGGGGCACTGGTTCGACCGAGCGCGGGCGCGGCGGGAGTTCATGCGCATTCTGAGACCTGGCGGATGGCTCGTGCTTTTGTGGAATGAGCGCCTCACCGACTCGACGCCGTTTCTGCGCGACTACGAACAACTCCTGCTGACTTACGGCACCGACTACGCCGAAGTGCGGCATGAGAAAACCACCGATGAGGTGAATCAGTTCTTCGATCCGCTGCCTTTTCATGAACGAGTGTTCCCCATGCGGCAGGAGTTTGACTACGCCGGAACCGAGGGCCGGCTGCTGTCGTCGTCGTACGCGCCGGGGCCTGAGCATCCGAAGTACGCGCCGATGTTGCGCGAGTTGCGGCAAGTCTTCGATGCGCATGCCGTTGCCGGGCGCGCGACCTTCGACTACAAGACGCGCGTGTACTTTGGGCGACTGAAGTAATAAAGCCGGGAGATTAACTTGTCCGACGAAAAATCGTTTCACATGACGCCCGACGAATTCCGCCGGCACGGCCACGCCGTCATTGACTGGATCGCCGACTATCAATCGCGGGTTGAATCATTTCCGGTGCTCTCGCAGGTGAAGCCGGGGGAGATTCGCGCATCGCTGCCGGCGAATCCTCCAGCGCAGGGCGAGCAGTTTGACGCGCTGCTGAAAGATGTCGGGCAGCTGATTCTGCCCGGCGTCACTCACTGGCAATCGCCGAATTTCTTCGCATACTTTCCGTGCAATGCGTCGGGCCCGGGAATTCTTGGCGACCTTCTTTCTTCCGGACTGGGCGTGCAGGGCATGTTGTGGTCGACGAGCCCGGCATGCACCGAACTCGAGACGCACGTCATGGACTGGCTGGTCGGGATGCTGGGCCTGCCGGAAAAATTCCTGTCGTCGAACACCGGCGGCGGCGTCATTCAGGACACGGCTTCGAGCGCCGCGCTCTGTGCCCTGCTGGCCGCGCGCGAACGCGCCACCAACCACGTCAGCAACCAGAAAGGGTGCGACGGACGCCTTATCGCTTACGCCTCGACGCAGACTCATTCCTCGGTGCAGAAGGCGGCCATGATTGCGGGCATCGGCGTGGGCAATTTGCGGTTGATCGAAGTCGACCAGAATCTTGCGATGCGGCCGGATGCGTTGACTCGACAAGTCGACGCCGACCGGGGCGCCGGCCTGATTCCGTGTTTCGTGTGCGCTACGGTGGGCACGACCTCTTCGAACGCGATGGACCCGATCGCCGCGATCGGCGAAGTCTGCCGCCAGCACAATCTCTGGCTGCATGTGGACGCGGCGATGTCGGGCACGGCGATGCTATGCCCGGAATTCCGACACCTGCAGAACGGCGTCGAAATCGCCGACAGCTATAACTTCAATCCGCATAAATGGATGTTTACCAGCTTCGACTGCAATTGCTTCTGGGTGGCCGACCGCAAGGCGCTGATTCAGACGTTGAGCATCCTGCCGGAATACTTGCGCAACCAGGCAACGGAGTCGGGCGCGGTCATCGACTACCGCGACTGGCACATTCAGCTGGGACGCCGTTTTCGATCGCTGAAACTGTGGTTCGTGATCCGCCACTACGGCGTCGAGGGCTTGCAACATCATGTTCGCCAGCACGTGCAACTGGCGCAGCGGCTCGCGGACTGGGTGCGAAACGATGATCGCTTTGAACTGGCCGCGCCCGCTCCGCTGAACCTGGTGTGCTTCCGCCACAAGGCTGGAGACGCCGAGAATCAGACCATCATGGATCGCCTGAACCGCAGCGGCGATTTATTCCTCACCCACACCAAGCTAAATGGAAAACTGACGCTGCGTCTCTGCGTAGGCCAGACCCACACGCAAGCGCGGCATGTGGAGAATGCGTGGAAGACGATTCGGGAAGAAGCAGGAAAGCTCTAAGTCTCTCATCGCGACCGGCGAACGATGAATCTCAGTCAGTCCGCGGGCATGGGCGCGGGGCGCTGCGCCAAGGCAGGGTTGCTCTTTGTGCTACCGTTCGCGCTAACCGGTTCCGCGGCCGGCGATTCCATCCACTTGCGCACTGCCGGCAGGGCCTTTCGCATGGCCACTTCTCCGCTGCGAATCAAATCGTCGGCGCGTTTGAAATCATCGTAGCCAAATCCGGCAACGTCAGGTTCGACGACCAGGTCGGCCGACTCCCTCCACAAACTCGACATGGCATCCTGCGCGATGGCGAAGGATTGTCCAATCACATCAAACAAATGCCGCGGGGCCCCGCCATTCGACCATGTGCCTTTTAAATGCACCGCCAGCACGCGGTCGGCGCCCATTTCCCGCAAGGGCCGCGTGGGCACCGGATGCGAGAGCATGCCGTCGACCAGATAGCGTCCGCGAATCTCCACCGGCAGAAACATTCCGGGATACGCGCAACTGGCGCGCACCGGATCGACGATCGAGCCGGAATGAAACACGATGCCTTCGCCGGTATTGAAGTCGGTTGCGGTCACGCCCAGAGGAATGCGGAGCTCTTCGAACGTCTTGCACTTCAGGGTGCGGGTAAGGAACGAAATCATGCGGTCGTTGGAAGCGAAGCCGTAGCGCGAGAGCGTCCAGCGCGCGAAGGTCGTAAACCGCGTGTGCAGCGCGACCTCCCGCATTTCCGCAAGCGAGAGTCCACTGCAGTAGCAGGCACCGATCAACGCACCCACGCTCGTCCCGGCCACCATGCGCACTGGGATGCCTTCTTCTTCGAGGACCTTGAGAACTCCGATGTGCGCTATGCCGCGGGCAAAGCCGCCGCCCAACGCTACGCCTAGGGCGGGAATCCGGGACGCGGGAACTGGCGCAGTCTTGCGGGAGAGTTCCCGCCCAAAAGCCTGCACCGACCGAATAATCTTCCCCAGACTGTTCACAACCAACCCCACATCCTCCGGCCCGCTGGCGGCCGGAACTCCCACGTATTATGTAAGATGCCACAACCACCCCGGAGGGTGTAAGGGCACAACGGTGCCATGCGGTATTACGTTGGAGAAAACCTCCGGGGAAGGGATGGTAACGGTTACCCTAAGACCAGTTTTTTGGAAGATCAGGCCCGTGACGAAACTCCTGTATTTCTGCTAACTTGCGAACAGCATGGTTCGCGAGATTTCATCCGGCGGCGTGGTCGTCCGGCGCCGAGACGGTAGATGGTGGATGGCCGCCATTGAGCCGCCGTCGGGTGCCCCCATCGCCGCCCCGGCGTCCGGCCAGCGCGCGGTCAACCCGAAACCAAAGGCCGTTCTCTGTCTGCCCAAGGGATTAATTGACCCCGGCGAGAAGCCGCTCGCAGCGGCGTTGCGCGAAGTCCGCGAAGAGACCGGAATCACCGCCGCGCCCATCGTCAAGCTCGGCGACAGCAAGTATGTCTACGTGCGTACCTGGGGCGACGGCGAGCGCGTATTCAAGATCGTCAGTTTCTACCTGCTGCGCTACGAAACCGGACGCATTGACAACATCACTGAAGCGATGCGCGTCGAGGTCGCGCGCGCCCTGTGGGTGCGCCTCGAAGAGGCTCCTAAACTGCTGGCCTACGGTGGCGAAAAACAGATGGCCCGTAAAGCGCTGGAGTATGTGGAATCACACCCGGATTTGTGATTCTACGCGCTAGATAATTTGACCTCCGAGCGATTACCATTACCAGTTCACAAGTCATTCAAAAATCCTCTATGCCCCCTGTGTCCGTAGCCTGCCCTGAGCCTGGTCGAAGGGTGGTGAAGACTTTCATTTCGAGGCCTAATCATGAAGCGCATCAATAAAGTCGCCATTCTTGGCGCCGGAACCATGGGCGCCCGCATCGCCGCGCATTTTGCCAATGCCGGAGTTCCCAGCTACCTGCTCGATATTGTTCCCCCCGACGCCGACGGGCCTACGCGCAACAAAATTGCCGCCGCCGGTCTGGAGGCGGCGAAGAAATCCAAGCCGGCAGCGTTCATGGAGCCGTCGCTCGCCCGCTTCGTCACCGTGGGCAATTTCGATGACGACCTGAAGAAACTCGCCGACGTTGATTGGATTATCGAAGCTGTGGTCGAGAACCTCGATCTGAAGCGGGCGCTGTTGAAAAAGGTCGAAGCCATCCGCAAGCCCGGGACGATCATTACTACCAATACCAGCGGTTTGCCCGTCGGCAAGATCGCCGAAGGATTCTCTGACGACTTCCGGCGCTCGTGGTTTGGCACACATTTTTTCAATCCGCCGCGCTACATGCGCCTGCTCGAACTCATTCCCACCCCGGAAGCCGATCGCGCCCTGATCGATGCCGTCTCGCATTTCTGCGACGTACATCTTGGGAAAGGCGTCGTCATTGGCAAAGACACGCCGAACTTTATCGGCAATCGCATCGGAACTTTTTCGGTGTTGAACGTGATGCGCCTGATGCAGGAGATGAACCTCACTATCGAAGAAGTCGACGCGCTTACCGGACAGGCTGTGGGTTGGCCGCGTTCGGCGACATTCCGCACCATCGACCTGGTCGGGCTCGACATTCTCGGCCATGTGGTTGGCAACATGACGTCGAACGTTAAAGATGAACGCAGCGATCTGCGCCTGCCCGACTTCTTCACGAAGATGCTCGAACGCAAATGGCTGGGCGACAAAACCAAAGGCGGCTTCTACAAGAAAATGAAAGGCGGCGAAGGCCAGGAAGACGAACGCCTGGCGCTCGATTGGAAGACGCTCGAATACCATCCACGTCAAAAGCCGAAATTTCCCGCGCTCGACATGGCGAAGAATATCGACGACACGGGAACGCGCCTGCGCACGTTGCTCGGCCTCGACGGCAACGCTCCGCAGAAAGGCGACAGAGCTGGCGCGTTTCTTTGGGCCGCGCTCTCCGATCTCTGGACTTACTCCGCCAATCGCGTACCCGAAATCTCCGACTCGATTGTTGAGATCGACCGCGCCATGCGTCTTGGATTCAACTGGGAACTCGGACCGTTCGAACTGTGGGATGCGGCCGGCGTAGAGGTCACCGTCGCCCGCATGAAAAAAGACGGCAAGCCGGTCGCCGCCAATGTAGAAAAACTCTTGGCCGCGGGCCAGAAGTCGTGGTACGCCGACGATCCGAAAACCGCTTCAGGCCGCAAGTACTTTCAACTGGCAAGCGGCAACCGGCAACCGGTGGAAGTTCCCGCGGGCGTGTGGTCGACCACAGTCGCGAAGAAATCGAACGGCGTGGTCAAGAAGAATTCCGGCGCGTCGCTCATCGATCTCGGCGACGGCGTGGCCTGCCTGGAATTTCACAGC
>JBEKWZ010000284.1:0-5344 GCA_049512555.1 Candidatus Sulfotelmatobacter sp.
CACTGCCAAGAGGTCTAGAGCAAGGTAACCAGCGCGGACTAATCCTGTGTATCGAAAGTCGCCCTTCGCCTGCCCGCGCCGCCTAAGGCTTCTTCCGCAGGACGACGGTGAATTGGTTCTTGCAGTTCGCGGCGGGATCGTCAAAGGCTTCGGCGACACGATCGCCTTCGGAGGCTTCGAAGAACAGCCCGTGCTTGACCCGGTCGGGAAGGCCGGTGAAGCGGGCTTTGCCGTCGGCGTTGGTGCCGATCTGGAGATCGAGCTTGCGCAGGTACATGAATCCGTATTCGATGTGGACCTTGATAGTGGCGGCGTAGACCGGTTTGCCGTCAGGGTCGTTGACGATGAAATCTGCCGAGCAGGTGCCGATGCCGCCATCGATTGCGGGAACAGGCGCAGGCACGGCTTTGGGGTCGGGCTGAGCAGGGGTAGTCTGCGGCGCGGCAGTCTGTGAAACGGCCAGACCAGTGAGAATGAACGCAGCAAGTACGGAGACGAGGGCGAGCCTTCTGAGTTCCTTCTTATTCATACCATAATGAGATTACTCCAACCTTGATCAGGATGCGCGCGGTCCCGAAAACATTCATCCCGTTGGCTTTAGGGGTTCCTGTTACCAACGTTCATTGCCCCTGTGCGAAAGTGCCGCATATAATTTTCCAACGCCACCCTACTAAGTGAGGAACAACGGTATTCTCTGCATGCCTGAGGCCGGCACTCAATTGACGCGCCAGAACCAGGAGCTCATGATCTTTCACGACGTGGCCAAGGCGCTCACGTCGTCGCTGGATCTCGACTCCATTCTGCAGACCATCATGGAAAAGATGGCGGAATATTTCCGCCCGGATACCTGGTCGCTCCTGATGGTGGACGAAGGACACGACGATCTCTACTTCGCTATCGCGGTAGGCGACAAGGCCGAGGCGCTGAAAAATGTTCGGTTGAAAATGGGCGAGGGCATTGCCGGCTGGGTTGCGAAACACGGAGAGGCGCGCGTAGTGCCCGATGTCAGCGCGGACCCGGACTTTACCAGCCGCGTGGACCAGACTACCAAGTTAGAGACGCGCTCGGTGATCTGCGTGCCGCTGCGGTCGAAGCTGCGAGTGCTGGGAGTGATCCAGCTCGTCAATGTGGACATGGAGCGGTTCAAGGATGCGCAGCTGTTCTTTCTGCAGTCGCTGTGCGACTACGCCGCAATTGCGATTGAGAATGCGCGCTGGGTCGAGAAGATTCAGGAACTCACCATCACGGACGACTGCACCGGCCTGTATAACGCGCGGCACCTTTATAAGACGCTGGAGACCGAGGTCTACCGGTCGTCGCGATTTGGATACGAATTCAGCGTCCTGTTTATCGATCTCGATCACTTTAAGACGATCAACGATACGCACGGACATTTAATTGGCAGCAAGCTGCTGGCGGAGATCGGGTATTTAATCAAGGCGCAGCTGCGCTTGATTGACTTCGCGTTTCGTTACGGGGGCGACGAGTTTGTCGTGTTGCTGCCGCAGACCAGCAAAGATCAGGCGCTGGTGGTCGCGAAACGATTGCGCGACGGGCTGCGGACCAGCGCGTTTTGCCGCGACGAGGGCCTGAATCTGAATGTGCGCGCTTCGATCGGCCTGGCCACCTATCCGCATGATGCGCGCACCGCGCACGATGTGATCCGGCAGGCCGACGGCATGATGTATGTGGTCAAGAACTCCAGCCGCGACAATATTGGGATTGCGCAGCGTGGGATGTTGAAAGAGTAGGGCGAATTTCTCAGGGTTCACCTGCGTTTTGGTATTGGAGTTGTTTTTCTTCCGTCCCTCCGGAACTTTCTCCAAATCATTTGGTTGCTGACCCGCGCTGAAGCGCTGGGTTAGTTGTTGCGCCGCTCCGCGGCTGGGAGCGCGCGGGTGCGCGCTTACTTCTCTTAATCCATGGCACGCAAGGCGTCATAGGCTTCTTTCAGCGCTGGATCGTTGAGCCCAATCGATTTCAGCTTTGCTTCGATGCGCTCTTGAACAGCTTTGGAATCAGGGAAATCCTGGTCAGTCCAAAACCGGTCTTTGCGTTGGAAATAGCCGGCTTCCTGCAGGAACCAGATTCCGTACCTGTAAGCATCGCCCTGCGTGTCATCCAAGTCGCTCACCTTGAAAGAGCCGTCTGGCTGGTACGATCTGGTCAGGCACCAATCCAGCATCCGGGAGATCTCCCCACGAATCTGTTGCCGGGAAGCTTCGTCGAGGGTCGGCCATGCGGATCGGAAGATCTTTACTGCGTCCCAGTTCAGATGGTTCTCGTAATGGCCGTCAAAACGGATACCGGCAGGAAAGTTGACGTGATCGAGTTGCAGAAGGCGCCGGGCAATCATGTCCTGATGCTGCACCTGACCCTTAAGGTCAGAAATGACATGGAACGTCATCGCCATGTCATCCATTTTCCAGACTCTTCCTTGCCGATCCACCAACCATTGTCCCCAGCACCCGGTTTCAGGATTCTGCCAGCGCTCGACAAATGCACGCAGAGCATCTTTGAGTTGAGGATGAAATGCGTAGCACCCTGTTTGTGGAGCCTCAAAAAGTAACCGGGCCATCGCGGAGAATGTTTCGTCCAGTTCTTCGCGGTTGAATACTCCCGTTTTGGTGAAGTCGTTCCTCAGGTCTGAATCGAGCTGTGCGTCAAGCTTTTCCGGAGAATTCATCCGATCCAGAAAGGACAGCGGGTACTTCGAAGGTGGGCGGCACTCATCGGCATGATCGACGGAATAATAGAGCTTGAGGTACCACGCATCAATCCCGAGTCCCCAGCTTCCATCAGAGGCCTGCTGTTCACCAGCCAGTTTCTGTTCTACCGGTTGCGTAAGGCTCTGGCGAAGATCGGAAATTCTGGCCGTGGTGGTGGCAATATCTGACGTGAAATTCAACCGCCAGCGGATTTCGCGATAGATGTGCATGGAGTAGTGCATATCGTCGCCCGCAGCTTGATGCCGATTGATCTCTTTCACAATCGGCTGCAAAGCGGGGTCCAGCAGCTTCAAGCGTCTCTCTCTCGCGACGGGGATCTCCGAGAAATCCCAGTAAAATTGGGCGGAATCCCAAAGCCGATCCCATCGGGACTCACCGGCGATTGGTGACGGAGCAGTGAATATGTGGGCGCGATAGATGGAGGCCGCGATCACGGCCCGTTCCAGTTGTGCGCGAATGGCGTAGACGGCGAACGCCAGAGCGACAACGACCATCAGAGAAATCAACCACCGCCTATACTTGCTCACGCGGAAAAGGATACATTGTTCGGTTCCAGCAATCACTTTCGGTACCAGCGTCAGCCCACCGTCAAGGCGGCGCGAAGACGACGCTTACTTACATTCTAGCGGGGGCGGAAACGGCAGGTCCCTCCACTGCGCTGCCTATTCACTTCAGGAATAAGCAGCTCGGTGAGGACGACAGTTCTGGTGAGGGAGTTCGGATGTCGGTTTTTCAGTTGGGCTTTGAGCCGGGATCCAGTTTTGAGTCCGGGGTGGGTTTCCAGGGATTGGCATTGGCGGGAGCCTTGGGGTTGACGCCGAAGTCCCAAACATAGAGATTCATTCCTTCTTTGCCCGGCATGCCTTCCTGGGCCATCATTTCAACCAAAGCGTATTCTCCGGGCGCGAGGCTTTCGGTGGGCGTGAGTTTCAGCCAGCCTCCGCTCACCCGGGTGGCGGTCGTCTTGACCGGGTGCTGTTCCTCGCTCATTTTTCCGGTGACCTGGCGCTTCACGTCGCCCAAAATGCGTTTGTTGCCTTTGACCTCGGTGCGGACGATGCGGAAGCGATCGAACGGGATGGCCGGCTGCTGGGCTGGTTGCGCTTGCTGCGGCTGTTGAGGACTCGACGCTGGGGTCGTGGCATCCTTAGCAAGCTGTTCGGGAGTTTGAGGGGTATCGTCGATATTGATATTGATGTAGAGCGAAGGCACGTCGACGTGGGATTGCACCGGGGCATGCGCACCGTCGAGTTCAATGTCTTGCTTCACCCCAGTGATGCCGCGCAGAAAACTTCCCTTAGTGTTCTGGTTGACGTCTCCGGCGGTCTGCTGAACTTCGACGATTTGGGGCTCACCCTGAAAACTGTCGAGTAGAAATACGCCGGAATCAGCGGGCAAGCGGAGTCCGGGAGCCACCTCCGGTAGCAGGGCCTGCGCGCGCTCCTGCTCCTGTTCGATTTCCTTGTCGAGTTGCACGGCTTCTGGGACGGATTGTCCGGCGGCGCGGTCTTTCTCGTACTTGTCGGTGGCGGGCCAGTCGACCAGCGATGTAGGGAGTTCTTCCCAGTCATCGCGTTCGGCGCTCAGGTAGCGTACCCGGTCGCCTTTCACCTCGTACTTCGTGACCAACTGGTAGGTACCGTCTTTCAGGATGAGCCGGCGTGCGAGATCCTGGGCGGGGGAGAGCGCAGGCAACGCCAGCAGGAGGATCAGGGCGGTCGCCAGCAACGCCCGGTGACGGATCATTCGCCCTTTTTCTTCTCGCAATCTCAGTCGCAATCTCAGAAACATCGGAATCTCACCAGTGTCTCTTCTTTGTTCTGTCAATGGTCACCTGTAATTATCCGTCCGGAGGCGACGAAGAGTCGAATGATTCGGTGATTCACCCGATGAACAGTTCGGCGGTCGTTGTAGTATGCTTGCTCGCGAGCGCCACCGTTCCTAAGCTCTTAAACACTTAACAATGAACCGAACCTTTCTCCTTTTGTCAGGTCTCTCTTCCGTGTTGTGGGTGGCGGCCGCGCTGGGCCAGTCGGCGGCGGCGCCTGCTTCCGCCAACGTGCAACTCGCGGCCGGGGGATCCTCCCCGCAGAGCAACGAACCGGTTTCGTACGCGTCGGTCACACAGCTCAACGGACTGCTGGCGCAATTGGAAGCGACGTCGAAGAACACGCAGGCCGACCTGCCGAAGCTGCGCATCGATCGCTGGAAGACCAGCGCTGCCTCGAAGAAAGAAACACTCGCGAAAATTGACTCCATTCAGCGCGACCTGCAAGGCACACTGCCCGACGTGATTTCTCAGTTGCGCGCGTCGCCTGAAGATCTGCCGGCGACCTTCAAGCTCTATCGCAATCTCGACGCCCTGTGCGACGTGGTCGGGAGCGTCGCCGAGGATACGGGTGCGTTCGGATCAAAAGACGAGTTGCAGACGATGGCCAACGATCTGAGCGGTTTTGACAGTACGCGGAAGCAGATGGCGCAGCGGATGGAAAGTTTGTCGTCGGCGAAGGAAGCGGAGATTGTGCGGCTGCGCACGGACTTGAAGACGGCGCAGGCGGCGATTCCGACCACTCCGCCGAAGAGGATTGTGGTGGACGATAACGCTCCGGCGAAGA
>JBEKWZ010000285.1:0-5342 GCA_049512555.1 Candidatus Sulfotelmatobacter sp.
GTCGGCCGAATCGATGACCGATCCTGAAGTCACTGAGCGCGCCGACAGCGGAAACAAAGCCAAGACCACGATGCCGCGCATCGCCGCCGGCGGGTACAAGTTGCCGTCCAGCAGCCTGCTGCAGCGGCCTGACGAACAGCAGCAAGTCGATGCCGACGAGCTCAAACTGCTGGCGCAGGTGCTCACCGAAAAATATGCCGAGTTCGAGATTCATGGGCAGATCACGCAGATCAATCCGGGGCCGGTGGTCACCACGTTCGAGTTCAAGCCCGAGGCCGGGATCAAGTACAGCCGCATCACCAATCTGGTCGACGACTTGTGCCTGGCGCTCAAGGCCGAGAGCATCCTGATCGAGCGCATGGCGGGCAAGAGCACGGTCGGTGTCCAAGTGCCGAACCGGCAGCGCGAAATTATCTGGCTGCGGGAAAACATCGAGTCGCAGGAATTCATGGGGTCGAAGTCGAAGCTCACGATCGCCATGGGCAAAGACATCAATGGCCGCATCGTCACGGCCGATCTAGCCGGCATGCCGCACTTGCTCATCGCCGGATCGACGGGCGCGGGCAAGAGCGTGGCCATCAACGCCATGATCATGTCGATCCTGTACAAGGCGACGCCCGATCAGGTGCGCTTGATTCTGGTCGACCCCAAGCGGCTGGAACTCGGCAACTACGAAGGCGTGCCACATCTTTACACGCCAATCATCACCGAACCGAAACTCGCCGCCAACGCGCTGCGGAATGCGGTGCGCGAAATGGAGCGGCGGTTGAAACTGCTCGCAGCCAAGGGCGTGCGCAACATTGATCAATACAACCGGCTATTCGATCAGAATGGCACGCCCAGCCTGTTCGCCGAAGAGTCGGACGAGAAGCCGATCCCCTACATCGTGATTATCATCGACGAACTGGCCGATTTGATGATGCTCGATTCGCACAACGTGGAAGAGTCGATCACGCGCCTGGCGCAGATGGCGCGCGCCGTGGGTATACACCTTGTTTTAGCAACCCAACGGCCCAGCGTCGACGTGATCACGGGACTGATCAAAGCGAACTTCCCGGCCCGCGTATCGTTCCGCGTCGCGACGAAAGTTGATTCGCGCACCATTCTCGACGCCAACGGCGCGGAGGCTCTGCTGGGCAAAGGCGACATGCTGTATCTGCCGTCGGGCTCGGCGCGAGTGCACCGGCTGCATGCTCCGTTTGTCACGGAGAAGGAAATCGCCGCCGTGGTCGAGTTCTGGAAGGCGCAGGGGCTGGCAGAGTATCAACAGCAGTTCCTCGACCCGCCCAAGGGCGAGCGCGAGGCCGGAGCCGATGGCTCTGGTGGAGAACCCGGCGATGAAGGCGAAACCGAGGATGATCCTATGTACGGCGATGCGGTGAAGTTGGTAGTCGAGTTCGGGAAGGCTTCCACTTCCCTACTACAGCGGCGTTTGCGCATTGGCTATGGCCGCGCCGCGCATCTGATCGACTTGATGGAGCAGGACGGCATCGTCGGAGCCGCCGATGGTCCCAAGCCGCGCGAAGTGCTGAAACGGCCCGACTGGATCTCTGAGATCGAAGAGACTACGCGGTAGCACCAGCTGTTGAATCAATGCCGCCGAAAAACATTCTTACTCTGCTGGAAGGCGGCGATCGGCGGTCGATCGGCCGCGCGGATCAGGTTGCCGCCATGGTCGACGACGATCGGCGACTTTTTCCAAAGCTAATCGCTGGCCTGTGGTCTGCCGATCCACTCGTACGGATGCGAGCCGCGGACGCAACCGAGAAGGTCACGCGCCAGCGTCGCGAGTTCCTTCATCCTTACAAAAAAGAACTGTTGGGGTTGATGGCCGAGAGCCAGGAACAGGAAATGCGCTGGCATCTTGCCGTGATGGTTCCGAGGCTCGCGCTCAACGCCAAGGAACGGCAAGCTGCAATATCTTCGCTGACTAATTATCTCCAAGACCGAAGTTCCATCGTGAAAACCTTCGCTCTTCAGGGACTGGCCGAACTGGCGCGGGACGAACCGACCTTGCAGCCCAGAGTGATCGAGATTCTGCGCGAGGCTACGCGAACCGGCACGCCAGCCATGAAAGCTCGCAGCCGCAAACTGCTGACGAAGCTAGAACGCGTCTGACCGGCGTACACTCGCCGCGCTGTCTCGAAAACTCAGAAGTCAACCTATCCGGAGAAGCCGCTCTTTCTGTGGCGAAGCCAGTTTGGCAACCAGCTTTTGTAGCGCACCATCACGATGGCATGCACGTCCTTGGGCGTTTTCGGCGCGGCCTTGTTGCTGAAGACCAGATAGTAGATTCCAGCACCCGCGGGAATGTTGGCGTGCACGGCGCTCTGAGCGACATTACCGCTGTCATAGAGCGAACTGGTTGTGTTCCCGGTCCGCCACACCGCAAATGCGGATTCGGTGAGAATGTAAGCCTCGATGCTGTTGTCGTCGCTTATTCCCGCGGGATTTGTTCCTGCGTCTTTTTCGTCGCCGGCAGTCAAACTCTCAGAAGCCGACTTGAACTGGCCCACCACCGACGCGTTCACCGTCGCTTCGGGCAAAGAAAATTTGTAGTAACGGAACGTGTGCGCACCAACAGAAAAAGTGGAGTCGACGATCATGCGATCCTGCTTGACCCCGACTAATTCCCGGACTTCTTGCGCGATGGGACCGTCGCTGATCGAGATCCAAAGGACGCCAACGACCAGGATTGTCAGCAGCACCCAAAGGACCACGCGCCGTTTACCTCGCGGCGGAGTGATCTCCGCCGGAGTTGGGGGCCCCGGCGCGGCGGGACCTTTCGGCGAAGAGGACGGCGGTGGTGTGGGGCTGTTTGAAGACATACTCGGTGGCTTCCCGCACATCTGCAGAAGTGCAAATACGTTTTGAAGAAATTCCAGCCGATGTTAGCACAGGCATGTGACGCGCTGAGGCGTGGACGATCTCGGCCAAGAACGATCGTTATCCGGCCTTGGCCGCACTTCCATCCAGCCCGAGTTTGTCGGCGATGGGCTTCAGGGCTTCGATGCAGAAGACGATGTGCTCGTCCAGATCCACGCCCAGAGCGGCCGCCCCCTGAATGATATCGTCGCGATTCACCTTGCGGGCGAAGGCTTTGTCTTTCATTCTTTTGCGCACCGACTTCGCGTCGACTTCGGCCAGCGACTTGCCCGGTTTGATGAGCGCGACCGCGGTGATGAATCCGGCGAGTTCATCGCAGGCAAACAGCGCCTTTTCCATGGGGGTGTCGCGCGTCACGCCTGTGTATTCGGCATGCGACATGACGGCGCGGGTAATCACTTCCGGCCATCCGCGCTCTTTCAGAATCTCGTTGCCTTTGTAAGGATGATCTTCGAGGCTGGGCCAGCGGTCATAGTCGAAGTCGTGAATGAGCCCGACGATGCCCCACAGGTTCTCATCTTCCGCTGAGCCGTCGCCCAACTTTCGGGAACAAGCCCGCATGCAGGCTTCAACCGCCAGCGCGTGTTTGCGCAAACTTTCCGACTGGGTGAACTCAGTTAGGAGTTCCCATGCCGCCTCTCTTGTGTAGACGCAATTCATAGGAATATTCGAGGCGAACATGGAAGCGCGCCCTCCGCGCCAACTCGAACGCCATATAATTGTCATCCTACACGAGGGTAATGGCGTGATTTCTGCGATTTACACAAAGGACCCGAACGGGCAACTCATCTTCCTGGAGACGAATTTCCGTTTCTAACACTGGGTTTTGGCGTACGCGGATAATATAATTCCATTATTGACCCACCATGGCTGAGGTGTGATCGTGGTCACATTTTGAAGTGAGTCTTTTTAGGGGGGAGGATAGTCATGGCTGTCTCGAATCCTGCGGTTCCCAACATTCATAGTGAACCGGCGCCGAACGGCGGCTTTTACGAGAAGCTCAATACCCGTTGGCATGAGCGCGCCCTGCAGGTGTTCATGGTTATCGTTCTGGCGCATTGGGCCGAACATCTCGTCCAGGCCTACCAGATTTGGGTCCTGGGCTGGCCTCGTCCGAAAGCTCTGGGATTGCTTGGTGTGTTCTATCCGTGGCTATTCAAGAGTGAAATCTTGCACTACGGCTATGCGCTGGTCATGCTGATCGGCCTTTGGGTGTTGCGCAAGGGATTCACCGGCGTTTCTTACACCTGGTGGATGGTCGCATTCTGGATCCAGTTCTGGCATCACATTGAACATTTCCTGCTGATCTGGCAGGCCCAGACTCACCATAATTTCTGGGGGAAACCGGTACCCTGCAGCATCCTGCAGTTGGTTTTCCCGCGGGTCGAGCTGCACTTGTTCTATAACACGATCGTCTTTATCCCGATGGTCATCGGCATGTACTACCATATGTTCCCGCCCGCGGGCGAGCACGGGAACGTGGCCTGCACATGCGAGTGGGGGCGGCACGGGTCATCCAAGGATGGGTCAGCGAAGGCTGCCTGATCAGAGAGTGTTGGATCGCTTTTTCAGGCAAGGGATGGCGAAGCGGCTGACGGGCTTCGCCTGTGTGGCAACCTTGCTGATAACCGCCTGTTCCCGACCGACGGAATCTCGGCCGATTGTCGAAATTGAGCACGTGATTTCGCCTCAACCCGCGCGGGTCGGACCAGTTACGGTCACTCTCAAATTGGTCGATAGCGTGGGCACGACCGTCACGGGGGCACACATTGCGGTCGAGGCTGACATGTCGCACCCGGGCATGAGTCCCCTATTCGCGGAAGCGAAAGAGACAGAGCCAGGCCGTTACGAAACTCACCTTGAGTTTCCGATGGCGGGTGATTGGGTTATTCTCCTCCATGTCACGCTGCCCGGCGGGCAGAAACTGGAACGGAAAATCGACGTGAGGGGCGTCCGACCCGGCGTTCTACCTAACTAGGCAAGCTGTTGAATCCATCCTCCATCCCGGCCCTGGAAACTCCTGAGTCTCTTCCGTTCGATCTGATGCGGATACCCGGCCTCGGCCATCTATTCCGCTGGCGATATGCCCGCCCTCTGCTGCAGGCCCCGCTGCTCGTCCTCAGCCTGGTAATGATTCTGCACGGATTGTTCGGGCCAACTTTGGCGCCCAAGAATCTGGCCACAACCCTGAGCTGGCTTCACTTCCGCGGCGTGCTCGTGCTTGTCCTGCTCTGCGCAGGAAATTTCTTCTGCCTCGCCTGCCCGTTCATGCTGGTGCGTCAAGCGGCGCGACGCATCTTTCGGCCCCGCTTCACCTGGCCCCGAGTGTTGCGTAACAAGTGGCTTTCCATTGCACTCTTCGTCCTGATCCTCTTCACTTACGAGCTGTTCGATTTGTGGTCTTCGCCGTGGTGGACGGCGTGGCTGATCGTAGCCTACTTTCTCTCGGTGCTCGT
>JBEKWZ010000286.1:0-5333 GCA_049512555.1 Candidatus Sulfotelmatobacter sp.
TCTGACGCCCACCTGCCGAATCTGGAAGCTAAGTACCGAGCCTAGCGGGGTGCGATTCGTCGACTTTGGCATCCGTGGCTTCGATTTGGCGTACGCGCTGCAGGATGGATACGAAACCACGATTCTTGTCGATGCGTACCCGCGTGGACAGGCGCCCGGCACGGTATCACTGGTCGAGCCCGATCTGAGCGGGCTGGACGAACCACAACCGAGCGTCGTCGAGGCGCATGGGATGGACCCGCTGAACGTGCTGCGGATGGCGTCGGCGATGAATGGCGGCTTGAAGAAAATCCTGCTAGTCGGCTGTGAGCCCGCCGACTTCGGCGGCGAAGAAGGTCGCATGGGGTTAAGCGAAAGCGTAGAGGCGGCGGTGGACGAAGCGGTGAAACTGGTGCAGTCGGTGGTCGACACAATTCTGCAGAAACAGCAGTAAGAAATCAGAGTCGTCATTTCGAAAGGAGATTATCGTGGCGGAAAACAACAACCACTCCGATTCAAGCACTGACAAGGACACTCTTTACATGCTCGGAGGCGTGGCTTTCATTGTATTTGGCGCCGGGCTGATTCTTTCCAATCCAATCGTACGGCGTTACCTGGGACAAATGGGAGTCGGCAGCCTGGTGCAAGGCGCGTTGCCTGACTTGGATCGCTATATAAGACTTCGGTCGATGTAACGTTCGCAAGCAGGTGGGCCCCAATTTCAGGGCGAGAAAGGGGGACTTTCACCGTCGATCTTGAGGTTTGCCTTGACGGTGTGAACCATCTATGACACCGCAGAACGAAAGGGCGGTTCAATATGCAATTGATCGGAAGGCAAGTCAGTTTACCGTGCAGGCATTCGCCAGCGGCTTAATCTCAGCGGTGGCCCACAGCCCGAAGATCGCGATTCGAGGATATACGATAGACGTGAGTTTTATTCCGGGCACTCTGGCGGACGCTAAGATGAAGGCCGTTCAGAGTTCAACGCTCGAAGTTCTGGACGAACTCCGGGACGCGGACAAGAGGGAACTCCATCGCGTGATGTATGACGAGGTGCTGGAAACCAAGAGGTACCCAGAGGTGGTATTTGAGAGTTCGAGCATTACTGGGGAGCGGCTCAAGGAAATTTTGAACCGGGTGAATGTGGAGGGACGGTTGGCGCTACACGGTGTTACGAACGGTCAATCGTTCTTTTCTCAAGTGGCCTTCGGAGTGGATACGTTTTCGGGCCTACGGCGAGTTTTCATTGCTGCAAAGCGATTACGGAATCCGGATTGCCTCAATCGCCGGAGGGACGCTGAAACTGCAAGACGAGCTTAAGTTTTCGTTTTACGTGGTGGGGCGCAAGCAAAGTTAAAGTTGAGGTCGGGGAAACTACAAGATGGGCCGAACCCAATGGACGAGGGAGATAGCACTGTGCATGCAACCAGAACGCTGCTGGAGGATGCTTCCGTTCACTACGTAATCGACTCCAAGGGGAGCACGTTTGTCGCTCAGGCGTTTGCCACGGGTTTGCTCAGTGCCTTGCGCACGATCCCAAGATTGCGATCCGGAACGTTGGTGGAGACCTGAGTTTCAACCTGACGGGGCTAACCATCGAGGGCGCCCAGCTGAACATCAGTGTTCAAGCTGACTCCCTGGAGGTGATCGACGACATCAGCGAGAAGGACAAGCAGGAAATTCATCGCAAGATGTGCGAGGAAGTACTGGAGACGGATCGCTTCCCCGAAATCGTTTATGAGTGTTCGCGAGTCTCGGCCAGCGGCAGCGGCGATCGCTACTGGGTGGCGCTGAGTGGAGAATTGACGTTGCACGGTGTGACTAAGTCTGTCCCGGTTTCAGCGCGAGTGGTCATCAACGGCAGCTCGGTGCGGGCGACGGGAGATGTTTCAGTTCGCTAGAGCGACTATGAGATTGCTCCGGTTTCGGCCGCCGGTGGAGGGATCAAGCTGAAGGACGAAGTGAAGTTGACGTTCGACATCGTGGCCCGCAAGAAAGAGTAGCTTCGAGCTGATTTGCATATCTTCCCTGATTGCGACGTAGCCAGCCTGTGCTTCCCTTGCGATTCGGGCTGATCCTCGATGTTTTGCTTGAGGATGCCCCCGCAGCTCTGCATTCGTTCTTCGATGATATCTTGGTGAGTGAATCGCCAGCCGTAACCGCGCGGCACACTCATGGACATTCTCAAGAATCTTTTTGAGCAACGCTTCCACTCGCCGGTTGAGCGAGTGCAACCGCTGCAGGGGCAGCTGGGCGGGTCGGGGCGCAAGATCATCCGGCTCGCGGGCGAGAAGATCAGCGCCATCGGGATTCTGTACGACGTGCGCGAAGAGAACGCCGCCTTCCTGGAATTCTCCCGCCATTTTCGTAAGCACGGTCTTCCCGTCCCTGAGATTTATGCTGAGGACCTAGACCATGGCGCCTATCTCGAGGAGGATCTGGGGGACGCGTCGCTGTTCGAATTCCTCTCTAAGAATCGGACCGGAGAGAGCGTGGCTCCCGCGGTGGTCGAAGCCTATCGCAAGGTGATCGCCATACTACCCCGCTTCCAAGTGGAAGCAGGCCGTGACTTGAACTATAAGGTGTGTTATCCGCGGGGGAGTTTCGACCGGCAATCGATTGCCTGGGACCTGAATTATTTCAAGTATTATTTTCTCCGGCTGGCGGGGATTCCGTTCAGCGAACAGGCGCTGGAAGACGATTTCAGCCGGCTGACGAAATTCTTGCTGAGTGCGGGGCGCGATTACTTTCTGTATCGCGATTTTCAGTCGCGCAACATTATGCTACGCGACGGGCAGCCCTACTTCCTCGATTATCAGGGCGGGCGCAAGGGTGCTCTGCAGTACGATGTCGCTTCCCTGCTCTACGATGCTAAAGCCGATCTGCCGCCGGAACTGCGTCAGCAGTTGCTTGATCATTATCTCGACGTGCTGGCGGGCTTCGCTGACGTGAAGCGCGAAACGTTCCTACAGTATTACTACGCTTACGTGTACGTCCGCATTATGCAGGCGCTGGGAGCTTATGGGTTTCGCGGATTCTATGAACGCAAAGCGCATTTCCTGCAGAGCGTTCCGTATGCGCTGAAAAACCTCCGCTGGCTGCTGCACCATGTCACGCTACCCATTGCGACTCCGACGCTGACGGACGCCTTCCACAGCATGCTGGCCTCGGAGAAATTGCAAGGTCTGGCTTCAGAGGCAGACAACCTAGTCGTGCGGATTTTTAGTTTCTCTTTTCATCGCGGCCTGCCGAAAGATGACAGTGGGAATGGTGGCGGGTTCGTCTTTGATGGACGCTGTCTGCCCAATCCGGGACGCGAAGAGCGGTTCAAGAAACTTACGGGTCGCGATGCGCCGGTTATTGACTATCTGAATCAACAGGAGAGTGTGCATCAGTTTCTGGCCAGCGTGATGACGCTGGTGGACGCCAGCGTGAGCAACTATCAGAAACGCGCGTTTAAGAATCTGATGGTGTCGTTTGGGTGTACGGGCGGGCAGCATCGCTCGGTGTATCTGGCCGAGCAAGTGGCGAAGCGGCTGCAGGGACGGAATGGAGTCGAGGTTGTTCTGCAGCATCGCGAGTTGGAGAGGATGGCGCAGGAATCGGCGGCGGCGCTGGATCGAGCCGCACCGCATCGAGCTGAATCATGAAGGCCATGATTCTGGCGGCGGGGCTGGGCACGCGGCTGCGGCCGCTCACTGATAATCGTCCGAAGGCTTTGGTGGAAGTGGCGGGATACACGCTGTTGGAGATCACGCTGCGCCGGCTGCGTGAGTTTGGCGTTGGCGAAGTGATCGTTAATGTGCATCACTTTGCAGGCATGGTTGTCGAGTATCTGAAGAAGAACGACAACTTCGGGATGCGGATTGAAATCTCGCGCGAAGACGTATTGCTCGACACTGGTGGTGGGCTGAAGAAAGCGGCGTGGTTCTTTCAGGAAGATTCAAGCGATTCCGACGAGCCGTTTGTTCTACATAACGTCGATGTTCTCAGCACAATCGATCTCGATTGCATGGTGAAGTTTCATCGACGGCATCAGGCGCTCGCGACGCTGGCGGTACAGGAACGTGAAACGTCGCGACATCTGATGTTCGACGAACAAAATCAGCTCTGCGGACGGCGATCGGGGCGCGATCGGGTGCCGGAGATCGTCCGGCCATCGAAAAAAACGCAGGTGCTGGCGTTTTCTGGCGTGCATGTGATTTCGCCACGGCTGCTCGCGAAGATGGGCGAAGACGGAGCCTTTTCGATTATCGCGTCTTATCTGCGACTGGCCGGAGGGGGTGAGAACATCCTCGCGTTTCGCGCGGACGAGTATTACTGGCGCGATCTGGGCAAGCCGGAGAACGTGGCGCAAGCGGCGGAGGATGTGAAACAAGGACGTCTTCAGATGTAGTTTGAATGAGGGAACGTTTTGCCGGTCCCGTGTCGATTCGCCCGGTTTTTCTTTCGCCCCTCCGGGGCTTGTTCGTTTTCCGTACTCGTCTACCCACGGCTTGCGCCGTGGGCTGCATTCTTGCGCCGCTTCGCGGCTTGGCGGACTTTCCCCTTGCAGCCCGGCCTTGACTTCGATACCATCGCTGCACGCTGCACCTCGCGAAACAACTATGAATAACTGCTATCTGCACCGAATTCGTGTCATAGTCTTGGGGGCAGGAATTGTTGCACCCTCTCCGGTGTGGAGGGAACCAGTGAGCTGAGCAGCACGAAATCTTGAAGGCTCCCGAATCCCGCCCCGCCAGAAACGCTGGCTCGGTGGGTTTTGCTTTTTTAAGAGCCGTAGGAAGGTCGCATGAAGGACAAGATGAACATGACCGGCGCCAGCATTCTGTGGGAGTGCCTGGAACGCGAAGGCGTCAAAACAGTATTCGGATATCCGGGCGGGGCAATTCTGCCCGCGTATGACGCGTTGAAGGGCAGCAAGATCCACCACATTCTGGTGCGCCACGAGCAGGGCGCGACCCACATGGCGGATGGATATGCGCGCGCCAGCGGGCAGGTGGGAGTTGCTGTTGCCACGTCGGGTCCGGGCGCGACCAACATGGTTACAGGGATTGCGACGGCCATGCTCGATTCGTCGCCGATCGTCTGCATCACCGGACAGGTGGGGAGCAAGCTGATCGGGTCAGACGCGTTCCAGGAGACCGATATCACCGGCGTCACGCTGCCCATCACCAAGCATAATTATCTGGTGACGCACGCGAGCGAGGTGGCGCGTACGATCCGCGAGGCTTTTTATGTTGCGCGCTCCGGCAGGCCGGGGCCCGTGCTGGTGGACATCACGAAAGACGCGCAGCAGACGACTTGCGAATTCGACTGGGAAGCGGCCAAGCCGCAGCTGCCGGGATATCGTC
>JBEKWZ010000287.1:0-5327 GCA_049512555.1 Candidatus Sulfotelmatobacter sp.
CTTGGCAAACATTCCGCGGTCCCGCATTTCCCAGAACGCGTTCAGCAGAAAGCATCCGGAAAGCGTGAGCAGAATCAGTGTCATGAAGAGACCGTCGACCGTCGACGAAAACGGCCAGGGAACGATCATTCCGGTCGCGAAAATCCACACGACGCCAACCAACGGAACCAGACCGAGCACCAGAGAGAGCACCAGAATCATGGGGCGCAAGCTACCTCCTCTTTTTCTTTTTCGTTTCGTCTGCGGAATTCGTTTCGCGCTCTTCGCTCCAAAACTTGTGTCCCGTGCGGTGAATGAACACATCCTCGAGTGCGGGCTTGCTCACCGAAATCGCCTGAATCTCGCCGGGAAACGCCTCAACCACATCAGGGACGAACCGGTGCCCGCCCTCGCGCTCAATGCGCACCTGATTTCCGAGTACAGCGGCCTCCACGTCGAAACGCGCCCGAATGTGTTCGGCTAGTAAACCGGCATCGTGCGCGGCATCGAGCAGGATCACGTCGCCGCCGATTTCGCTTTTCAATTCAGCCGGAGTTCCCAGCGCCACCAGATTTCCTTCGTTCATAATGGCCAGCCGGTCGCAGCGTTCGGCCTCTTCCATCAAGTGCGTGGTCACGAGCACGGAGACGTGCTCTTCATCGCGCAGCATCTGCAGGTACTGCCACAAATCGCGGCGTGCGCCCGGGTCGAGGCCGGTCGTCGGTTCGTCCAGTAGCAGAACGCCCGGATGATGCAGCAGTCCTTTGGCCAGCTCAATGCGGCGCTGCATGCCGCCGGAAAAGGTCTCGACCCGTTCCTTAGCGCGATCCGCCAGGCCCACGCGGCTCAGGATTTCTCCCACTCGTTTCTTGAGCGTCGATCCGCGCAAGCCGTAGAGATGTCCCTGATGCCAGAGGTTCTCGTATGCCGTTAGTTTCGCGTCAACGCTGGGCGCCTGAAAGACGACGCCGATCTGCCGGCGGAGGCTCGCGGCGTCTGTCGCCGCATCGCATCCCATGACCATGGCACGGCCACCGGTCGGAATCATCAGCGTCGAGAGGATACGAAACAGAGTGGTCTTACCGCTGCCATTCGGACCGAGCAGGCCAAACAATTCCGCCGGCCGCACGTCGAATGAAACGCCATTCAGCGCGGTGCGGTTCTCATAACGATGGACCAGATTTTGTACGGAGATAACCGCTGCGGCGGAGACCTGCTCCACTTCTGGGCCGGGATCAGCGAGGGCAGCGATTTTCGAAACCAAAAGTGGACTCCAGGCGACTGCTACCAGTTTACGACATCACGCTCGCGATCGCGGCGAGGAAACTGCAGTGCCAACTCGAACCCGGCACCACACCAGAAGTTGCGCCTCGACTTGGATGTGAACGGCATGTCAATGGCTACGCCGTGGTTGGATCTTGTTGCGCCTGCGGCAGAACGTCTTCGAAGGCAACCGGAACATGCCTCCACACCTGGATCGCGAGGATCACGGCCGTCGCGAGTAAAAGCGCGCCCACCGCAACGTGCGTCACCGTCGACATGACCATGGGAAGCTCCGGCTGCAGCGCATCTCGGCCCCACGCCACGCGCGTCAGAAACGCGATGAAGCCCAGGCACAGCTGGGCGATGACCAGCGACAGCATTAAAATCGCCGGTCGGCGCACCGCCTCGATGTGCGGATAAACCGTGAGCGCCCGTACCGCCGTCCACGCCAACACAAACGAGACTACGGCCGCATGGACCACGTGCGGCCACCAGCTCATGCCGTGATGACGAAACATCGCTCCCAGAAGAAGCTGCACGTAGAGCACGAAGATCGACAGCAACGTCAGCGTAAACAGGCTGGGGCGCCGCTGGTCGAACTCCACCCGCGGCTGCTCTTCCACCCACTTGCGCCCGGTGAACAATGCCATGGCGACTGCAATGCAGAAGAAGGTTTGCGCGAGCGCCGCGTGCGCGGACGAAACTGCCGGAGGCAGATAAAAGAGCACCGTGATGCCGCCTAAAATCCCTTGAGCGATCACCGTGCCCACAGCGGCCAAGCCCAAAACCCGCATCCAGCGCCGCTTCTCCACGCGCCAGGTCCAGACGGCGAGGATAATCGTAAGCAGTCCCGCTCCCTGCGCGATCATGCGGTGCGTGTGCTCGAACTTCACGCCGCCGACCAGCTTAGGAATTTTGTACAGCGAGCCGAATGAGGTGGGCCAGTCCGGAACCGACAATCCTGCGTCGTTACTCGTGACCAGAGCGCCCGCAATGATCAGAAGAAAAGTCCAGCCGGCAAGGACTAGGGCGAGCCTGTGCAGCCCGCGATTGTAGGGTGTGGCGATGGCTTTCAGAGTAGTGCCCCTTGGGTCTTCCGCGCCACGGGTGGCAACCAGCCGCGCCGTGCCTTGGGTGGTCAGAGCAGGCCACACAGTAAGAGCGACCTGCTCCATCCGACCCGGTATTTTATCAAACCAGAGCGCTTTTACTCGGCCGCTGGTTTGAAGCTCTGGTCCAGGGTTTTCGTATCCTTTGCGGCGACTGTGACCTTCTGGTCCTGCTCTCCGAGTTTCTCTTGCACGAATGCGATGGTGTAATCGCCGGGCGGCAAGCCCTTGATCTCATACTTGCCGTCCTTGCCGGTCACTGCGTAGAACGGGGTCTTCACCACGTTGACATACATTTTCATCCACGGGTGCTGGTTGCACTTCACGGGCAGCATGATTTCTTCGCGTGCGAAATTTTTCTCGATCGCGGGAGAAGACGGCGGTTGTGACTCGTTCCACTCCCGATTGTCTTTGGGCGTGGGATGGATGTTGTGCGTGGTTGGGTCAGAATTCTTGATCTGCACTGTCTGTCCCGCCATCACCCCCAGAACATGCGGATGGTACTGGCAGCCTTGCTGCTCGAGCACAACAGGATCCTTCGGAACATCGAAGGTGCGATTCCCGAGACCATCTTTCACGTAGACGAATACGTTGGCTAGATCACCGCCGTTAACGACTACGTTCTCGGCTTCGTTCATACCCTTGCAGCCCGGATCCTGGCTCATATCGATCTTCGACGCCTTCGGAGCCGCTCCGTCAAACTTCACGGTGCCGTTAATCGTAGCCACGGTCGCGGGATCGATGGGAGTCGCCGGAGCTGCCGCAACCGGTTGTTCGGCCGCCGGACTCGCTGCCGGAGTCTCCTCCTTCTTGCTGCAAGCCGCCATCGCCAGCAATGTGCCCAACGCCAGCACACTGACTGTTATTGCCCAACCTGTTTTCTTATTCATGATGTCGTCCTCTTTCGTGGAAATTCGTGTAAATCTTAAAGTGGTGTCATTCCGAGCGAGCCGGAGCGAATGCGGCGGCGACTCGAGGAACCTGCTTTTCCGTCGGAAAGAATTCTACCGCGATCCCCCGCTCACCGCATGTTGCGGCGCAATCGCCGCCTGCTTCTGTTTAGTCGCGGGCTGCACTGCGGCCCGCGCATGCGGCATCGACGCTGCTACCCGCCGCTGCTCTTCCGCAGTTAACTGGAAGATGTAATCGGTCAGCAGCTTGCGATGATCTCCCTCATAGCCGTTAAAGGTAGACGGCGTCGGCCCGGCAAACACATACCGGTTATCCTGCTGCTTGAACAGGCCAGACGGCATCGACGTGCCCGGACTCACCGCCTGAGGATCAGTGATCCAGCGCTCGACCCAGTCCGGCTTTAAGCGCTCTTTCGCCAACAAAAAGTTCGGAGCAGTCGCAATCTTGTCATGCGAGGGATCGCCCGTGGCGTGGCACTTCAGGCACGGGGCCGCGGTGCTCGAGAACAGGCTGCGCGCCATGTCCGTTTCTTTTGTTGTGAGGACGGGCACCTCTTCCGGAATATAAGGAAGCGGCTGCTGCGACAAGGCTTCAAAGAAACGAACCAGTTTTCTCAATTCGTTATCCGAGAAAGAGAACGTCGGCATGCGAACTTTTAAGTAGGGCCGCACGCCGTTACGATTCGTGTCGGTCGTGCTCAGTGCCGGGTTCGACAGGAATTTCCGCAGCCATTCCGGATCGACGCGCGCGCCTTCGGTCAGAAGTTTCGGTGGCAACTGCTCCTGAGCATCCTGATACTGCTTCAGTCCCATCAGAATCGTTCGCTGCCCGGGAATGAACTGGTGGCAGCCCATGCAGTTGTACTTCTTGACGACCCACCAGCCCTCCTGAATGTCGTGCCGCGCATCGCCCGGCTTGTACTGATAACTCTGGGGCAGGGAAGTCTCCTGACTGCCCAGCAGGAAAGTGGTGAGATCGAGCACCTGATCCTTGGTGAGGTGCAGGTTCGGCATGCGTAGAGCTTCGGTCTCGCTCTTCACCTTGTCTTGATCGTAGATGTTCGGTTCGGCCAGCTTGTGCTCGAAGAATCCCTTGTGGTCGTACCAGGGCTCGGTTGCGGGGCCGTCGGGAAGCCGCGCCAAGTCTTCTTTATCTTTGATCGGTTCCCCGTCTTTACCGCCACGTTGCGCGGTTTCGGTGAACAGCGCGAAGTCGAGGCGCTCAATCGGCTTGCTGCCTTCAAACGTCAGTTCCGTGCCAATGCGGCCTTCATCTTCGAAGCCCGCAATCTCGTGGCATCCGGAGCAGCCGTAATGCCGTACCCACTTCTTGCCTTCTTCTTTCAGCGCGGGATCGTCCATGAATGATGCCGTTACATAGGAAGATGGCTCCTGCTTCTTTTGCGTCATCAGATACGTGGCGATATCCTCCGCGTCCTCCGGACTCAGGCGCAGGCTCGGCATCACCGTCATGTTCTGCACTTGCAGTTCGTGGCCATCGTTCGGACATCGGCTGTGATCGAGATCGAATACGTAGGGCAGGCCCTTCTTGGCGTAATCCTCGGGGCCAATATCTTTCTTCTCATACGGACAATAGGGCCGCGTCCGCTGCCGGGCGTTGTGGATCCAGCGCACGAGGTAGTCGTAATTCGCCTTCTCGCCCACGCGCGTCAGGTTGGCCGCGAACGTTCCGCCCTGCATCTGATCGCCTTCTCCGATGGAGTGGCAGGCCAGGCATCCGCGTTCCTCGAACAATTCCTTTCCGTGAGCTGAGTTGCCGGGCTTGTGCTTGGGCAGTTCGTCGGTGAATCCCGATTGCCAGATGTAGGCCGAGATGGCCTGAATCTGATGATCGGTCAGACGGAAGTTCGGCATCTTCGTGGTCGGCCGGAAATCGGAGGGCTTCTTGAGCCACACCGGAATCCAATTCTTGTTCAGCTTGAGCCGCACATCTTTGAGATTGGGGCCGACCTTTTTCTGATCCTGCATCAGGCTGTGCGACTGGAAGTCGAGCTGCTGCAAACGCCCGTCCAGCTTGCTGTTGGCGACTTTCAGGTCGATGGCC
>JBEKWZ010000288.1:0-5304 GCA_049512555.1 Candidatus Sulfotelmatobacter sp.
CAAGACCACCATCAGGCGCGACAGCAAGGTGAGGCAATTGTCGAAGGGCATGGTGGCCCAGTTGCACCTCGCGCTGGTGATGGCCATTGATGCGCGATTGCTGGTGCTCGACGAGCCTACGCTAGGACTCGACATCCTGTATCGCAAGCAGTTCTACGATTCGCTGCTGAACGACTACTACGACCGCAGCCGCACCATTATTGTGACCACGCATCAGGTCGAGGAGATCCAGAATGTGCTGACCGACGTGATGTTCATCGACCGCGGGCGAATTGTATTCAATTGCAGCATGGAAGATTTTGAGTCGCGTTATGTGGAAGTGATGGTCAATCCCGAGCAGGCGGCAGCCGCACGCGCGCTCAAGCCGATGCACGAGCGCCCTGCGCTCGGGCGCAGCATTCTGCTGTTCGATCTGGCGAGCGAACACGGAGCTAACAGTAAATTCGACCGCCAGCAACTTTCCGCGTTGGGCGAAGTGCACACGCCCAGCATCGCTGACTTGTTTGTTGCGGTCATGAGTAATCAGCGCACGACCACAGGAGCAGCCCGATGAATACTCACTCGAACGCCATGCCCGAGTCACCGCTGGGCTCGGAGGCGCCCGCAGTGTTTTCGGCAAGCCGGCTGATGTACTGGTCGATCCGTCGTGAATTCTGGGAGAACCGTTCGCTCTACATCGCGCCGCTGGCTGCAGCGGCTCTGTTTCTGTTCGGCTTCATGATCAGCTTGATCCATCTACCCGCCAGAGTGCGTGCCGCTGCGGTCGAACCGGGGATGCAATACGGCCTCATCGAGAGCTCGTACACGTTCGCGGCCTTGCTGATTATGGGGGCAAGCATCATCGTCGCGTTCTTTTATTGCCTCGACGCGTTGCACGGCGAGCGCCGCGACCGCAGCATCCTGTTCTGGAAGTCACTGCCGGTCTCCGATAGCGTTACGGTGCTCTCGAAGGCCAGCATTCCGATCTTCTTCGTCCCGCTGCTCGGCTTCGCCATCACCTTGGCTTTGTGGATCATGATGCGGCTGCTGAGCGGTGTGGTCTTGCTGGGAAGCGGACTGAGTCTGCCAACGGAGCCGCTCCATTTCTCGTTATTCACGATGTCACTGATGCTGCTTTACCACCTGTTGGGCATTCACGGCCTGTGGTATGCGCCCATCTATGGCTGGCTGATTCTGGTTTCCGCCTGGGCGCGGCGCGCGGCATTTCTATGGGCCACGATACCGCTGCTCGCGATTGGAATCGTCGAGAAGATTGCCTTTGGCAGTTCCCATTTCGCCCACATGCTGGGATACCGGTTCAGCGGCGGGTCGGGCACTATGGGGTCGAAGGCCACAGGTCTCGATGCGGTTTTGATGCCGGACATGAGCTTGGGGCAGTTTCTGACGAGCCCGGGTCTGTGGACCGGCTTCGCTCTTACCGCGATTTTCCTCGCCCTCGCGATGCGAGTGCGACGCTCTCGAGGACCGATCTGATCCGAATGCAACTTGTTCCGGATTTCTGCGTAAGGAGAGAAGGAGAAGACCATGTCATCTTCGCCCCTGTTGCTTCTTCACATTTGCGGCGGCGGTATCGGATTGCTGTCCGGTGCCGTGGCCATGACTTTCCGCAAGGGCTCCAGCGGGCATCGCGTCGCTGGAAACGTGTTTTTCGTTTCCATGTTGTGCATGGCTGGCGCCGGGGCGTATATGGCGCTGATGAGATCCGAAACAGGCAACGTTTTCGGTGGCGTGCTTGCGTTTTATCTGGTGGCAACGGGATGGGCTGCCGTCATACGCAGAGAGGGGGAGACCGGCATTTTCGAGTGGGTCGCGTTTGTGGCCGCGTTGGCGCTCGGAGCGGTCATCATGACTTTTGGGATAGAAGCGGCCATGAGTCCGACTGGGACAAAAGTCGGCATTCCCGCTGGCATGCATTTCTTCTTCGGTTCCATGGCTCTGCTGGCAGCCGCAGGGGACCTTCGCATGCTGCTGCGCGGCGGGGTTTTCGGAGTACAGCGAATCGCGCGCCATCTTTGGCGAATGTGCTTCGCGCTGTTTGCCGCATCCGGGTCTTTATTCCTGGCGCGGCCACACTTGTTCCCCGTTTTTATGCGCAAGACGGGCATGCTTTTTCTGCTGGGGATTTTGCCGCTGCTCTTGATGATTTTCTGGCTGGTGCGGGTGCGCTTCAAAAATGCGTTTAAGAAAATTGCCGCATCCTATCCCGCCCATGCAGATCGTGGGGAATTGCGCGGGCAAACACTGACGGGACGAACTTCGCCAGGACGAGCATCGACAGGACGTACTTCGCGGACTTCGCCTTCGGGCTTAACTGTTTCGTGACAGCAAGGAGTACTGACAAATGCATTCGTCAATATTGTTTCTTCACATTGTCGCTGGAACTTTAGGGATGCTGTCTGGATTCGTCGCAGTGTTTCTGCGCAAAGGCTCACGGCGGCATGCACTCGCCGGAACTGTGTTTGTTATAGCAATGCTGGGCCTGGGCGCTAGCGGAACGTACATGGCGATCCTGAAGCACCAACCCGGCAATATTCTGGGAGGCATGCTGACGTTCTATCTGGTGGCAACGGCATGGGTAACGGCCCGGCGCAAGAAAGAGGAGACGGGAATTTTTGATTGGAGCGCGCTGCTGGTTGTCTTTGCGCTTGCCGCGGTCGAAGTGACCTTCGGAGTTGAAGCAGCGATGAGTCCGACGGGGCTAAAGTATGACTATCCACCTTGGCCTTACTTTATCTTTGGTCTCGTCGCTGTACTTGCTACAGTGGGGGATGTTCGCATGCTGGTGCGGGGAGGGATTTCTGGCACACAGCGGCTGGCGCGGCATCTTTGGCGCATGTGCTTTGCACTGTTCATCGCCGCTGCGTCCATATTTCTGGCGCGGCAACAATTATTTCCGGCGATATTCCGCAAGACGGGCGTGCTTATTCTGCTGAGCTTTTTGCCGCTGCTGTTGATGATCTTCTGGCTGGTTCGGGTGCGGTTTGCGAAGGCTTACAGGAAGGTGGATCCCGCGTTTCGGGTTGGCCCGGTGGCGGATCGGATTATGACGGCAAATCGTGAAGCTCTGAAAACAGCCTGAAGGAGAGTCGCTGTTTCTACGACTGCGTTTTCTTCTTCACCAATTCTTCCACGCGAGCCAGCACTTCGTCTTCGGTCAATGTGCTGGAGTTGATCATGACCGCGTCCGCGGCGGCCACCAGCGGAGAGGCGGCGCGGGTGCGATCGCGGCGGTCGCGTTCGCGCAGTTCCGCGGCCACGCTGGCCGCCACTTCACCCTGGATTTTCTGCTGGGCCATGCGGCGCTGCTCGCGGACGACCGGGTCGGCATCGAGAAAAATCTTCAGATCAGCGTGGGGGAAAACTTGCGTGCCGATGTCGCGGCCTTCCATGACCACGCCGCCGCCCGCGCCCATTTCGCGCTGGTGAGCGACCATCCACTCACGAACCTTGGGATGCACCGACACGCGCGAAGCCGCTTCGGAAACATCGCGCTCGCGGATGCGGGACGAGACATCGCGGCCGTCGAGCAGGGTGCGGTTGCCGCCGATGGTGGGCTCGAGTTCGATGCGCAGGTTCTCGGCGAGTTTGAGCAGCGCGGCCTCGTCATCGAACGAAGCGTCACGCTCGATCGCTTTCAAGGCCAGGGCGCGGTACATTGCACCGCTCTCCAGGTTGATGTAGCCGAGTTTGCGGGCCAGGCGCGAGGCGATGGTGCTCTTGCCGGCGCCCGCCGGGCCGTCGATGGCGATGGTTAGTTTGCGAGAAGCTTGTTGGTCGGGGGAATGGTCGTTCATCGGCGAAGGTAAGAGGTGAAGTTAAAGATTGTACACGCAGGTTGCGCGTGGGGCGGGCGCTCATTCGAGGCTGTTGCAGATTAGATTGGGGTGCGCAGCGAAGCTTCGCTCCGCATGACCGGGTCTGAGACCCGGTACCACACGAACTGGGATCAAACCGTTCGCACTTGTTCTGGCGTCCAGCCTAGCTGGCGGAGTTTGCGGATGCTCAGGGCATCGTGGCGTTTGGCCAGGCGCACGCCGGCCTGGTCGCGGACCAGGTCGCAGTGATAGTAGTTGGGCGCGGGCAGTCCCAGAGCGCGGAACAAAAGAATCTGACGTGCCGTCGACTTCAGCAAGTCCGCGCCGCGGACGACTTCGGTGATTCGCATGGCCGCGTCATCGACTACAACCGCTAGCTGGTAAGCCGGTACGTCGTCGCGGCGCCACACGATGAAGTCGCCGAAATCCTTTCCGGCGATTATGCGCTCGGGACCGAGATGAAGATCGGTGAAGTGGATCTCTTCTCCGTCGGGAACGCGAAACCGCCAGTTCACCCCAGCACATGTGGCGACGGTCGCCTCGCCCGTCCCGCTAGGGCGAAGCCCAGCGGCTCCGGAAACATCGGGCCGACACTTGCCCGGATATACCGGCTCGTCATCGGAATCGTTCGGCGCGCCTGCCGCCTGCGCTACATCCTTGCGAGAGCATGTGCATGGATAAATCATTCCGCGCTCGCGCAGTGTTTTCCAGGCGGCCGAATAATGCGGTCGCCGTTCGCTCTGCGTGTAGGGACCGTACGTGCCGCCGCAGTCCGGCCCCTCGACCCAGTCGATGCCGAGCCAGCGCAAGTCCTCGAACATGGCCTGCACAAACTCCGGACGGCAGCGTTGCGAATCCAGGTCTTCATTGCGGAAGACCAGCTGGCCCCCGTGCTCTGCCGCTCGCTGGGCTGCAGTCCAGAAGGTGCGGGCGTGGCCGAGGTGCAGCAGGCCGGTGGGCGACGGGGCCAGCCGTCCGCGATAGGGCTTTCGAGTGGGCTCCGACACCATGGTCACGCTCAGTCTATCGCGGGGGCTGCAGCGAACGAGTGGGAAGAGCTTGCCGCGCGTGGTAGCCTATGAGGTGCGGGGGCGTGGAACTGGCTCAGGAATCTGAGGTTCGCCCCGGCTGGTTTCCTTTCTTTGCATGGGGCTCGACCCAAAACCTACGCGAACGCCGCTATCTCCTTCACCCAGTGGGACTTCCGCGGATTCTTCTGAGCCGCTCGAGGTGCAACTTTCGGGCTGCGACGGGGTTGACACTAGTGTGAGCACAGCCGCACTTGACCGGGGCATGCTGATGGCTGCGACGACGCCGCAAGGGTCTGCCGCGTTCGCGGTTGCGCTGGGCGCTGAGTCGCCGTCCGATGATTAGTTTCATGTATCGGATGGCGCGCAACGCGGCCGCGGCTGAAGATTTGGCGCAGGAAGTTTTCTTGCGCGTGTATCGCTCGCGGGCAAGTTACGAGGCCAGCGCGAAGTTTACGACG
>JBEKWZ010000289.1:0-5303 GCA_049512555.1 Candidatus Sulfotelmatobacter sp.
GACTTCTGGGCGTCAGCATCAAAGAGCAAGCGTCGCGCGGCGAGGCGAGAAAATCCTGACTTATCAGGATCTGCTGGCGGTTCAGCCGGGCATGACGAGCGAAGAAGTCGTTGCAATCCTGGGCAAGCCTCCAGTCAATTTTCATTGGGCCGAAAATCGACCGCTCGGTCCGGGAGTAACCGCCAATGTGCTGCGCGAAAATTACCACTACTCCGACGGACAAAACGATCTTTTTGTGGGCCTGCTGGACGGTAAGGTCGAGAGCGTCAACATTGACAGCGGTAACAATCTGGGTCAGGACTCGATCATGTTCGCCGGAGTCTTCCAGTTCTTTTTTCTGCGGCTGGCGATCTTTTTCGGATGCCTGGGAATTTTCATGAATCTGTTTCGCGGCGAGATCCTCGACCGCAGTCTGCACTTTTATTTTCTCGCACCCGTACGCCGCGAAGTTCTGATGGTGGGAAAGTTCCTGGCCGGGTTGCTAGCGACTGGCACGATATTTGTCGTCAGCGAACTGCTGCAAACCGCCGCGTTTCTTTGGCATTTCAGTCCGAGCGCGCGCGAGGTATACCTCTACCACAATCATGGTCTTGAACACGCCGCGATCTACGTGGGAGTGACCGTGCTTGCCTGCGTCGGGTATGGAGCGTTCTTTCTGGTTGCGGGCATGCTGTTCCGGAACCCGATCCTGCCGGCGGCGGCCATCTTGATCTGGGAATTCATCAATCCGTTCCTGCCGGGGATACTCAAGCAGTTCAGCGTCATCTATTACCTGAAATCGTTATGCCCGGTGGAGATCCCGAGCCCGCCGGGCACTTCACCCCTTCTCGCCTTGCTGGTTTCCAACACCGATCCGGTCTCGGCCCCGGTGGCCGTGGTGGGGATTGTGATCGTTGCGTTGATCGCGCTCTACGCGTCCAGCGTTCAGGTCCGGCGGATGGAAATTAACTACACCACTGAATGAGACTGCCGCGCACATAAGCGGGACTGGCGGTTTGCGCGAGGCGGTCTACAAAACATATAGAACATGTTCTGTTTAAAGCAGGCCACTCGGCGGCGGCTGCATCGGTCTGCGGGTCGTGGGCGCGTGACGACTGGGGTCTTCCTTGTGTAGAGTGTTGTGCGGAACTCCGAGCCCTGATCCGGACTATCTGATTAAATCATCTGGAGGAAATCTTGAGGAACAAGCTGACCTTATCCCTATCTCTCGTGTGTGTGCTCGCTGTCATGACGGCGCTGATCGCTGGCCCAATATCCGTGGTGGCGCAGACGCCACCGGCGCCCGCCCACAAAGTATCGGCTGCGGCCGCGAGCATTGATATTCCGATTCCAGACATCAAGTACACCAAGTTCGTGCTGGCCAACGGGCTGACCGTGCTGGTGCATGAGGATCACAAGGCGCCGATTGTGGCCGTGAACACCTGGTACCACGTGGGTTCGAAGAATGAGAAGCAGGGCAAGACCGGATTTGCCCACCTGTTCGAGCACCTGATGTTCAGCGGCAGCGATGACTTCAATCACACCTACATCAACGCCATGGAGAAGATTGGGGCTACGAACCTGAACGGCACAACCAACAACGATCGCACCAACTATTTCGAAAATGTTCCGACGTCCATGCTGGACTATGTGCTGTTCGCCGAGAGCGACCGCATGGGTCACCTGCTGGGCGTGCTCGACCAGAAGAAGCTCGACCTGCAGCGCGGGGTGGTGCAAAACGAAAAGCGCCAGGGCGAGAACCAGCCGTATGGCGTGACCGAACAACTCCTGACGGAGAACACTTATCCCGTCGGCCATCCTTATTCGTGGACAGTGATCGGCTCCATGACAGACCTGGACGCAGCCTCGTTGAGCGACGTGCAGGAATGGTTCAAGACGTATTACGGTCCGAACAATGTGACGGTCGTGATTGCAGGCGACATTACACCCGAAGTGGCGCGAGAAAAAGTGGAAAAATATTATGGCGAGATTCCTCCCGGGCCACCCATCGCCAAGCAGGAAGTGTGGATTGCGAAGCGCAGTGGCACGCATCGCGGGTGGGTGCAGGACCGCGTGCCGCAAGCGCGTCTGTACCGGGTCTGGAACGTTCCCGAATTTGGTTCGCCGGAGGAAGCGCAACTGGACCTAGTGGAGCAGGTGCTCGGCCGAGGAAAAACGTCGCGGCTGTACAAGCGCCTGGTTTACAAAGATCAGATAGCGACCAGCGCGACCGCGACCAATGACACCAATGAGATCGGCGGGCAATTCGATCTCACATTGACGGCTAATCCGAACGGAGACTTGAGCAAGGTGGAAACAGCCGCGGACGAGGAATTGCAGAATTTCCTGAAGAACGGTCCGACGGCAGCCGAGTTGCAGTTGGCGAAGACACAGATCCTTGGCAGTTACGCGCGCATCGTGGAACGCATCGGCGGTTTTGGCGGCAAGAGCGACCTGATTGCCAAGTGTCAAAGCTTCAAGGGCAATCCCGATTGCTGGAAGGACTATTTGAAGTGGGTGAAGGCCGCCACTCCCGCGTCGGTGAAGAAGGCCGCCAATGACTGGCTGAGCGATGGCGACTACGTGCTCGAAGTGCATCCGTATCCCACGACGTTCAAAACGGACGCGAAGCTGGATCGCTCGAAAGAGCCCGCTCCTGGCGACCCCGTATCGCTCAAGCTGCCTTCGCTGCAGAAAGCCACTCTCAGCAACGGGCTGAAAGTTGTGCTGGCCGAGCGGCACAGTGCGCCGGTGGTGAACTTTACTTTGATGGTTGACAGTGGATATTCCGCCGATCCGGCCGATGCGACCGGAACAGTGAGCTTCGAGCAACGGATGCTCGAGGAAGGCACGCCGACGCGCGATTCGCTGAAAATTGGCGAAGAACTGGAATCGCTGAGCGCCAACTTCAATGCCGGCGCGGGTCTCGACTATTCCGTGGTCAGCCTGAATACGCTCAAGAGCACCATGGACCCGTCGCTCGAAATTTATGCCGACCTTATCCTGCATCCGGCGTTTCCGGAGAAGGAGTTCCTGCGTCTGCAGAAGGAACGCATTGCCGGCATCCAGCGCGAGAAAGTCGCACCCCAGGCCATGGCGCTGCGCGTGGTACCTACGCTGCTGTACGGCGCTGGACATCCTTACGCCGTGCCTTTCACCGGAACTGGCACCGAAGCCAGCGTGAGCAAGATGACGCGCGAGGACCTGGTTAAGTTCCACGAAACCTGGTTCAAGCCCAACAACGCCACTCTGCTGGTGGTGGGTGACACTAGCCTCACCGAACTCAAGCCCAAGCTGGAAAAACTTCTGGCGTCGTGGAAGCCCGGCGATGTGCCGCAAAGAACCGTGCCGCACGTGGCAGAACCGGCGAAGGATGTGGTCTACCTGATTGACCGCCCGGGATCCGGACAGAGCGTAATTTTTGGCGCGCAGCTGGCGCCTCCGCAGAATGATCCGGACGCTCTCGCTCTGCAACTGGTGAACGACATTTTTGGCGGGAAGTTCAGCTCACGCATCAACATGAATCTGCGTGAGGATAAGCATTGGTCCTACGGCGTGCGCTCCGTGTTGCCGGCAGCCAAGGGCCAGCGGCCTTACATCAGCATTTCTGCGGTGCAGACCGACAAAACGAAAGAGTCCATGGTCGAACTGGTGAAGGAATACAACAACGTCGTGGGCTCGAAACCGATCACGGAAGAAGAACTCAGGGACGAGCAGACCAACGCCACGCTTGCATTGCCGGGAAGCTTTGAGACCGTGCAGCAACTCAGCGGCGCTTACAGCAACATTCTGCAGTACGGACTGCCGGAGGACTACTACAATACGTTCACGCAGAAAGCGCTGGCCCTGACGCCAGACAGCGCCAATGAGATCGCAAAGAAATATATTTTGCCGGACCATCTGATCTGGGTGGTCGTAGGAGATATGAGCAAGGTAGAATCCGGGGTGCGCGAACTGAACCTGGGTGAAGTTCACAAGATCGACGCTGACGGCAACCCGGTGCATTGAAACCGGGATCCAAGAGCTAGGTCCTACAAGTTGAAATAATTAATGATGAGCCATAACGCCCTCTGGCGTCGCAGCTATGAGCACGCGCATCCGTCACTCCGGCGGCGGTGCCTGCCAATTCTGCTGGCTTTTCTAGTGGTCGGTTTCAGCGGCCGGGCACAAACGTCTTCTACCATTGCGCCAGGGAGTCCTACCCAGGACTACCTGGTTTACGTGGTTTGCGAATCCGCCGACAAGATTGTGCTCATTCGCTTTGGCCCGGGCGGCGCGCGGATTGAGAGCCAGACGCGCACCGGCCTGATGCCGACCGACATCAATGGCCCGCACGGCATTGCAGTTTCTCCCGACAAACAATATTTCTACGTTTCTCAAGGCCACGGCCGGCCGGAGGGGCTGGTGTGGAAGTACCACGCAGGCGACAACGCTGTGATCAAGTACACGAGTCTTGGCCTGTTCCCGGCGACGACCGACATTACTCCTGACGGCAACTTTATATATGTGGCCAACGCCAATTTCCATGGCGACATGGTTCCATCGTCGATCTCGGTGGTGGCTACGGATCAGATGATTGAAGTCAAACGAATTCCCACCTGCACCATGCCACACGGATCACGCCTGAACCACGCCGGCACAAAACATTACTCGGTTTGCATGATGGACGACATGCTGGTTGAGATCGACACCAGCAAGTTTGCCGTCTCGCGCTATTTCATGTTGGCGCAGGGCAAAGAGATGGGAATGACCGGCGCTCCGGCCTTACACAGCATGTCCAATCCGGACATGGCCGATCATAAGCCATCGTGCACTCCGACGTGGGCGCAGCCGTCGAATGATGGATCAGTCGTTTATGTGGCCTGCAATTCATCGAACGAAATCGTCGCTATCAACACCGACACCTGGACGCTGGCTCGCAGATTTCCCGCCGGCACCGGCGTCTATAACCTGGCCATGACCAGAGACGGACGCCTGATCGCGACTAATAAGCGCGGACAGTCCGTATCCATCTTCGATCCGGTCAGCGGGCGCGAACTGGCCAAAATCCCGACGCAGAGGAAGATTGTGCACGGCGCGGTGGTGTCGCCCGACGATCGCTACGCTTTTATTTCGGTCGAAGGAATTGGCTCCGAACCGGGTACTGTCGAAGTGATCGACCTAAGTAGTTTGAAAACTGTCGCCACAGTCGACGTTGGGCCACAGGCCGCGGGCATTGATTTCTGGAAGATGGAACCGAGCAAACCGTAGTCCACAAGACAAGATCTGTTGCCACGGCGGAGGGCGAATGTTCAATCAGCGTGCACTTGTACTGGCGGTTGCGG
>JBEKWZ010000290.1:0-5297 GCA_049512555.1 Candidatus Sulfotelmatobacter sp.
GCCCTCCCACTGAAGGCCGTCGGCGATCCACGCTTAGGGCCGTCACAGCGGAGAGCGCGGAAAGAAAAGCAGGTTCCTCACCGGGCTTTCAGCCCGGTTCGGAATGACAACGAGTTTCGGGGGATGGAGAGTCTTGCGATGAAGAAGATTGGGATTTTGTTTGGGATGGAGAATACGTTTCCGCCGGCGTTGGTGGAAAAGATCAACGCGATGAAGGTCGACGGGGTTGAGGCGGAGTTTGTGAAGATTGGCGGGATTCGGATGGATGAGCCGAAGAAGTATGCGGTGATCATCGACCGGATCTCGCAGGATATTGAGTTCTATCGGGCTTATTTGAAGAACGCGGCGCTGCAGGGGACGATTGTGGTGAACAACCCGTTCTGGTGGACGGCGGACGACAAGTTTTTCAATTATGCGCTGGCGCACAAGATGGGCGTGGCGATTCCGCCGACGGTGATTCTGCCGCATAACAAACATCCTGAGGGCACGACGGATCAGTCGATGCGGAACTTGATGTTTCCGCTGAACTGGCAGGAGTTGTTTGACTACGTTGGGTTCCCGGCATTTCTGAAACCTTATTCCGGGGGCGGGTGGAAGCATGTGTATCACGTGCATAATCCTGAGGAATTTTTTCATCAGTACAACCAGACGGGGCGCCTGTGCATGACGCTGCAGCACGGCGTGGAGTTTGACGAGTATTACCGCTGCTACGTCGTGGGGCAGGAAAAAGTGCACATCATGAAATACGACCCGAAGGCGCCGCATCATGAGCGGTATGTGAAGGGGAATCCGCCCCCGTCGACTGCGGCGTTGAAGGAGCGGATTGAGAAGGATGCTTTGTCGCTCTGCCGCGCGCTGGGGTACGACTTGAACACTGTCGAGTTTGCGGTGGAGGGTGGAGTGCCGTATGCGATTGACTTTCTGAATCCGGCGCCGGATGCGGAGATTACTTCCGTGGGACAGGAGAATTTTGATTGGATCGTGAATGCGGTTGCTGAGATGGCGGTGAAGATGGCGCTGAGCGGGGAGAATCCGGTGAAGGAGTTGCGCTGGGCAGAGTTTCTGGCGGGTGCTTCTTCTGCGAAGCCGGAAAGGAAGGGTGAGCCGGAGTGGGTGGCGGCGCGGAAGCGGAAACCGGGGACGAAGTAGATGGAGGATGTAAAACAAAAGCGATTTCTGTGGGGCGTGGCGCTGGCGTGGGTGCCATCGATTCCAACCATGATCGGCCTCGGCTACGTCTTTTGGGCCATCGCTAGTTCGAAGGCGACGGGGATCGCGGTGGTGGCTGCCGGATTCGCGGAGGGGTACGTGGTCATCGGCATGGCCGCGACGCTGATCTGCGAGGTGGGCGCGATGGTTCTGCTCTTTCGCGCATTCTCTCGTGGGCATGGCGTGCGCAGCGCTTTTTCAGTGCTATCCATTTGCGTGAGTGGCTTGATGCTGCTTCTCTTTTCTCTATCGATATGGTTATTTTGGTTCGTAAGGCACCAGACGTTCTGAAGAAAAGTGAATTCCTTGGATTTGGTTCGACGATGAAAGGGACGGCTGTTGCGAAGAGCGTGGACGAATATCTGGAGAACACGCCGGAGCCTGCTCGCACGACGCTGATACATCTTCGGGCGGTGATTCGGTCGGCGGTTCCAGCCGAGGCGACCGAGATGATCAGCTACGGGATGCCGATGTTCAAGTTCAACGGGATGCTGGTGGCTTACGCGGCGTTTAAGAATCATTGCAGTTTGTTTCCGACGGGGTCGGGGGTGCTCGATCGGTTCGAGAAAGAGTTGAAGGGATACCGGACTTCGAAGGGGACGATTCAGTTCCCGCCGGATAAGGGTCTGCCGGACGCGCTGGTGAAGAAGATCGTGAGGGCTCGGGTGAAGGAAAATAAGGAATGGGACTAAGGTAACTACTGGCGAGAATCTCCTTTCGGGCATTGTTATACTGGTAGAACACTCCAGCGGTTGGGCGCTGGCGGCGAACAGCAGGTTCCTCGACTTCGCTCGGAATGACAAGATTTCCAGATAAGAAATATGCTGCCTACTTTCACCATCGGGATTGAAGAGGAATATCAGACCGTAGATCCGGAGACGCGAGATCTGCGGTCGCATATTCAGGTCGAACTCCTGGAGAAGGGGCGGATGGTTCTGCAGGAGCGGGTGAAGGCCGAGATGCACCAGTCGGTGGTGGAAGTGGGAACGTCGGTCTGCCAGAATATTAAGGAAGCGAAGGAGGAAGTCAAGAAGCTGCGGAGCAACATGGTGCGACTGGCGCGGGAGAACGGGCTGCGACTGGCCTCGGCGGCGACGCATCCGTTTTCTGACTGGCGCACGCAGGAGATTCATCCCGATCAGCGTTACAAAAATATTGTGGAAGACTTGCAGCTGGTGGCGCGTGCGAATCTGATTTTCGGCTTGCACGTGCACATCGGGATTGCCGATCGCGAGACGGCGATCCACATGATGAATCATGCGCGCTATTTTCTGCCGCACATTCTGGCGCTCTCGACCAATTCCCCCTTCTGGCTGGGCATGAACACGGGGTTGAAATCGTACCGGGGAAAAGTGTTTGACAAATTTCCGCGGACGAATATTCCCGATTATTTTCCCAGCTGGGGCGAGTACGACAATTTCATCAAGCTGCTGATCAAGACCAACTGTATCGATAACGCGAAAAAGATCTGGTGGGACATCCGGCCACATCCATTTTTCAATACGATTGAGTTCCGGGTGTGCGACATTCCGATGCGGGCCGACGAGACCATTGCGCTGGCGGCGCTGATTCAGGCGACCGTAGCCAAGCTGTACAAGCTGTACACGCAGAACCAGGGATTCCGGCTATACCGGCGGGCGCTGATCATGGAGAACAAGTGGCGGGCGGCGCGCTACGGGCTGGACGGCAAGATGATTGACTTCGGAAAGCAGATCGAAGTGCCGGCGCGGGATTTGATTCATGAGTACCTGGAGTTCGTCGACGATGTGGTGGATGAACTGGGATCGCGCGAGGAATTGAATTACATTCACAGGATTCTGGAACATGGCAGTGGCGCCGACCGGCAGCTGCGAGTGTTCGAGGAGACTGGAGATTTGAAGAAGGTTGTCGATTACATCATAGAGGAGACGGCAGCTGGACTGGAAGAGGAGCCGGCTGACGTACGAAAAGTAGGGTAATGAGCCATTCCGTGGAACAAGTTAATTCTCTCAACAAAGTCAAAATCCCCACTTCTCGCGAAGAAGGCGAGAAATGGGGCACCCGCCTGAGCAACATTTCATTCGATCCGGAGTATTCTCTTGGGGCGTTCAACGCGGTGAATGTTTGCCTGCGGGTGCAGCCCAGTGAGCAGGTTTGCGTGATCACTGACGAGGCCACTATTGAAATTGCGGCGGCGGTGGCGCGGGAACTGGAAAAAATCGGCGCGCCCTATCATGCGTGGGTGCTGGAAGAGTTAGCGGAACGTCCGCTGAAAGATTTACCGGGCGCAATTCTGGACGATTTGGAAACCAGCCAGGTTTCGATTTTCGCGGTGCAGGCGCAGACCAACGAACTGCGCTCGCGGATTCAGATGACCGAAGTGGTGAACCGGCGCAAGATTCGCCACGCTCACATGGTGAACATTAACCGGCAGATCATGCTGGAAGGGATGCGGGCGGACTTCCAGAAAGTCGACCGGCTGAGCGCTAAGGTGATTGCGATGGTGCGGAAGGCGTCGAAGATCCGGGCCAGCACGGCGGCGGGAACCGATCTGACGGCGGACTTGAATCCGAATTACAAGTGGCTGAAGACGAGTGGGATTATCACTCCAGAGAAGTGGGGGAACCTGCCGGGCGGGGAAATTTTTACGACGCCCGGCGAAGTGAATGGGACTTTTGTAATTGATGGAGTGGTGGGCGATTATTTGTGCGCCAAATTCGGGAACCTGCAGGAAAATCCGCTAACGGTGCGCATGAAGAGGAACCGGCTGACTGAGGCGCATTCGGAGAATCGCGAACTGGAAAGCGATTTCTGGAAATATACGCACACCGATGAGAACAGTGATCGGGTGGGCGAGTTTGCGATTGGGACGAACATTGATTTAAAGGAAGTGATTGGGCAGATTCTGCAGGATGAGAAATATCCCGGGGTGCACATTGCATTTGGGAATCCGTATGGGGCGCATACGGGTGCACAGTGGGATTCGACTACGCATATTGATGTGGTGGGACGGAAGTTTAATATCTGGGTGGATGACGAGCAGATTATGCGGGAGGGGAAGTTTTTGGTGGAGGCGTAGGGCGAAGGCGTCTACAGAAATTCCTTTCTAGGGTGCAGGAGACGCAAAGTGACACGAGGTCCTTCGACTTCGCACAAACGCCGACTTTGTCGGCGTTTTTCGCTATGCTCAGGATGACAAACCTAGCGAGAAGCGATAGAGTGCGAGGGCGAGACGCCCTCGCGACAGCCGGCGGGACGCCAGCGCTACACCACGGCGCTCAGTGACGATCGCATGATTCCCTTTCTTCGAAAGCAATTCAACGACGGGTTCACTCCGGAGAAATATTCGGCGTTTTTGCGGCGGGTGGATGAGGTCTCCGGGACGCATGTGCAGTTTCGGCTGGCGGAAACGCCTTGTTTTTTTCCTAAGAGCTTGATCGATCGGATGGCTTCGAATGGGAAGGAACTGATTCGGCAGTTGGTCGACAATCCTGCTTATCTTTTGAAATCTGACGAGGCTGTGCCGGCCGAGTTTAAGGTTCCGAATGAACCGGATCATCCCATGTTTGTGCAGGTCGATTTTGGGCTGGTTAAGGACTCGCTCGGAGAGTTGCAGCCGAAGCTGGTGGAGTTGCAGGCGTTTCCTTCGCTGTATGCGTACCAGGGGCCGCTGGCGGAGGCTTACATCGATGTGTATGGTCTGGACGGGCGGTTGAAATATTTCCTCAGCGCGCTGGACACTTCTTCTTACCGCGAACTTTTGAGGCGGGCGATTGTGGGGGCGCATGATCCGGAGAATGTGATTCTGATGGAGATTGATCCGGCGCAGCAGAAGACGCTGCCGGATTTTCTGCTGACGGAAAAAATGCTGGGGGTGCGGACTGTCGACATCGTCGACATCCGGAAAGATGGGTCGCATCTTTATTACGAGCGCCGCGGGAAACGCATTCCGATCCGGCGGATTTATAACCGGGCGATTGTCGACGAACTGGAGCGCAAACATGTGAAGCTCGGGTTTGGCTGGCGTGACAATCTGGATGTGGAGTGGGCGGGGCATCCGAACTGGTATTTTCGGATTTCGAAATTTTCGATTCCTTATTTGCAGCATG
>JBEKWZ010000291.1:0-5296 GCA_049512555.1 Candidatus Sulfotelmatobacter sp.
TCTCCAGTTCTTCCACCGCCGCACGCCGCGCACTCTCAAACCGCTCCGCCTGCAGCATGAGCCCCTGCGTAGCTTCCGCCCACTCGCCCTCGATCCGCAGCAGTCCCTGCGCCGCCACCAGCCGCGCGGCAATTTCCAGCAAGTGCGGGGGCGTGGTCTGCACATACTGCGCTTCCGCCGGATCACCAATCCACACTCGCTTCTCTCCACTCAGTTTCGTCTGCCAGTAAACTTTCCTCTCGATGAACTCCGCCATGGCCTCGTCCGTGGCCTTGCCAAACACCCACTGCTGCCGCTTGTAGTCGTAATGCCGGCTGGAAAACGGCACCGGCAGCAATTTCCCCGACTTCACAAACTCAATCTGCCTCCGGTCGACTTCCTTGCGCAGCGCGTTGATCACCGGAGCCTCCGCGTCCTTCGGTTCCAGCGACGACATCACCTCGCGCACGGTTTGCGAAAGATTCACCGCCACCGGAGCGTGCAACCCCTCCGAACCCTCCAGCCGCAGGTCGCCATGCAGCACAAAAAAATCCGCCCCGGACGTCGACTGATGAAACGGCCACTCCAGCCGAATCGTCAGCGGCAACCCTTTCAACGTCACCCAGATTTTCGCGCTCGCTGCGCCCGCTTCGTCCACCATCCCTCCACTCTCCTGCAATCTATTCATAAAGTCCGGATCCCTTTTTCTCTTTGTCTCTGTGTGCAATTCCCCTGTGTTCCTCAGCGGCCTCTGTGGTTAAGATCTTGAATTTCTCGAATTTTATCCGCTGATCCTACTTCCCATCCAGCGTCGAGCGTACCTTCAGCGCCAGTTCCGCCTTACCAAAAGGTTTCTGCAGCAGCTTCACGCCGGGTTCCAGCACTTTGTGCTGCACCACCATATCGTCGGTGTATCCGGTCATGTAGACGATCTTGGTTTGCGGGCGCTGTTTCAAAATACTTTCCGCCAGCTGGCTTCCGCTCATCCCGGGCATGATGACGTCGGTCAGCAACAGATCAATGTGACCCGGGAAAAGACTCGCCGTCCGAATCGCCTGCTCGGCGCTGGCTGCCTCCAGTACTTTGTAACCATATGCTTCCAGAAAGATGCGCGCCAGTTCGCGCAGGTCCGGTTCATCTTCCGCCAGCAGAATGGTCTCCGTTCCTCCCGCGACCTTCGCGCCCACCATCAACTCCTGCCGGTTGCTCATGACGCCCTCAGCCACCGGCAAATAAATGCGGAACGTGGTGCCGCGTCCAGCTTCACTTTCCACCTGAATGCTTCCACCGCTCTGTTTCACAATCCCATATACCGTCGACAATCCCAGCCCCGTCCCCTTGCCCATCGGCTTGGTCGTGAAAAACGGCTCAAAGATATGTGGCAGCGTCTCCACATCCATCCCATGTCCGGAATCCGTCACCTTCAGCATGACGTACGCTCCGTGCACCAGCTCAAGATCGCGCGCCAGTTCCAGACCCACGTCCACATTGGAAGTTTCCATGGTCAGCTTGCCGCCGTGCGGCATGGCGTCGCGCGCGTTGATCGCCAGATTCATCAGCACCTGCTCCACCTGGCCCGGATCAGCCTTCACCGGCACCAGCGAGGGATGCAGGCTCGCGATCAGCTCAATATCCTCGCCGATCACCCGCGACAACATTTTCTGCACCACGGCGACCGCTTCATTCAGATCCAACACTTTCGGTTGCAGCACCTGCCTGCGGCTGAAGGCTAGCAATTGCTGAGTCAGCGACGCCGCCCGGTCCGCCGCCCGCCGAATCTGCTCCAGCCCGTTGCGCGCCCGTTCGTCGTCTCCCGCCGTCGCCAGCAGCAATTCGCCGTGCCCCATTATGATGCTCAAAATATTGTTGAAGTCATGCGCCACCCCGCCCGCCAGCCGGCCAATCGCCTCCAGTTGTTGCGCATCCCGCAGCTGCTCCTCCAACTGGATGCGCGCGGTTACGTCCCCCTGAATCCCCCAGGTCCGCACCAGGCAGCCCTTATCCACGATGCCCACCATCGTGTTGCGGAATATTTTCATTCGTCCCTGCGCATCCCGCTCATGCGACTCCCAATCCGTGATCCGGTATCCCGATTGGATGAACACCGCCATAAACTCCTTCGTCACCGGATCGTCCGCAATCAGAAATTCCGACAACCTCTTCCCCAGCAGTTCGCTGGCTTCCTTCAGTCCGTACATGCGCGCCATGGCGTCGTTGCACTCCGCCACGTACCCGCTCTGCAGGGCCAGCGCCATTTGTTTCTCGAGCGGCAAATCCACCGGAACCGGCGGATCATGCTCGGTCCGATAAATTCCTTCCGAGCTCTGTGCCACAAACATGCGGTAGTTTTCTTCGCTGCGCCGCAACGCTTCGTCGGCGCGCTTCCGCTCCGTGATGTCCACCAGCAACCCGCGCATCAGGAGCTTTCCCGTCTCCACGTCCTTGACGAACACCGCGTCATCGCGCAGCCACACTTCCCGCCCATCCCGCGCCCGCGTTCGATATTCCACGCGATAGAGTTCCCCTTCCCGTCGGTGTTCGGCGGCAACCGTCTTCTCCCTGTCGTCGGGATGCAGGACGTTAAACCAGGTGTGATCGTCCGCCATCCACTCCTGCGGCGTGAATCCTAAGATGTGCTCCACCTGCGGGCTGATGTAGTGAAATCTTCCCGCTTCGCCCGGCTCCGCGATATACGAAATGGCCGGCACCTGCTCCACCAGCTGCCGGTATCTTCGCTCCGCATCCTGCAGAGCCGCCGTCACCCGCCGCCCTTCCTCCTGCGCGCGGATCGCTGTGATGCCGAACGCCAGGTTGTTGGCCATCTCGGTGAGCAGTTCGACCTCCGAGCTTTCGAACGAACCCGCCTGCTCCGAATAAATGGCCAGCACCCCGAAAGCCGCACCCGCCACCCGCAGGGGCAATGCGATCACAGCCGCATATCCCCGCTGCTGCGCCGCTTCACGCCAAGGCGCGAACGTTGGATCGTTCGCCGTGTCCGCGATCACACAAATCCGGTTCTCGCGAATCGCCGTCCCTGCCGGACCCCGACCCGCTGGCGTGTCCGACCACTTCAACTTGATCTGTTCGAGATACCCGCTGCCAAAACCGGCATGCGCCATCGGCCGCACGGTTTTTTCTTCATCCTGTTCCGCGTAAGCGATGCCCGCCATCCGGTACCCGCCCACGCGCACAATAATGTCGCAGATCTGCCGCAGCAGTTCCTCCTCACTACCCGCCTGCGCCAGCGCCTGGTTGCACGCACTCAGCGCATGCAGCGAACGGTTCAGCCGACGCAGTTCCCGGTTGACGACGCCTTCCGAAGAAGACTCACTGTTACTGCTGGAGCTGGTACCGCAGGAGGCGGAGCCGCTGGAAGAAGATTTTCCCGGAGCTGCAGAAGCCGCGCCCGAGAGAGCACTGGACGAACTGGACGAAGTGCCGGCCGAAGTGCCGGAGGAAGTGCCGGAGGAAGTGCTCGCGGAGAACGCTCCCGCGGACGCCGGCGCGGACGGCTCGCCCAGCCCGTGCGCCCCGGAATTGGTGGAAGCCTCACCGGCTTCCGCTAGTTTGTTGCGCTGAGGATTTTCCTGCGTCATGGAAACCAGCCGGCATAGCTCCGGCATTCTTCACTGTCTTGCAGTTAGTGTACAGGTTCCCTTGTCCCCTCCGTTCCGAAAACCGAGCACCTCGATCGCTTGGTGACTGTCAAGCGGCCGGGCCACCCATTTCTCGCGCGCCGGTTGCCCATTTCTCGCGCGTTTCTTGCGCGAAAAGTGAGTTTCGAGAAATGGGTCTTTCGCGCCAATGGCTATAACCCGCGACTCTTCTCCACCAGCCATCCCAGCAAGCCCGGAAGACAAAATCCCACCGCATTCAGCACGCCGTGGGTCCTCGCCATCTGCGGAATCGTCAACACCTCGCTGCCTAAGTAATCCGCCACCGCATACGTCGCCGACAGCACCATCGCCGCGAACACCGCGCCCGCCGCAACCTGCAACAGCAACCGCGCCGTGCCGTCTTCCGCTTTCGTGCCGCAGGCTCGCACCGCAATCGCCAACCCCGCCACGCTCGCGGAAAACAGAATCGCGGCCCCCATCTTCAGCGCTGGAGAAATCACAAATCCCGCCGCCACCACAAACGGCATCCCAACCACCAGCCCAACCACTACCCTCAGCCACCGTCGAGCTTCCCCGCGCCGCTCGGCAAAATGCAACGTAGCCGCCGCAATCGTCGCCGTAGCAAATCCAGCAAAATGAAAGTGCACTGCCGTCAGCAGCCCAATCGGTTCCTGAATCCCCATCGGCCGCATCCCCCACCGCGACGCCACCAGCCACGCCCCACCCACCGCCAGATCAATCCGCGCCACCGCCAGTGTGGTTCGAATGAGTGTGGCGCGGGCACTCCTGCCCGCGTCTTTCCACGGAGCCATGAACTCGACCAACCCTGCTCCAGCCACGAGCACACAGAAAAGAAGCCACCCTAGTGCCACGATCCCCGCTCGTTTCCCGGGAGGCAGCCAAATAGCCACCACAGCCATTCCAGCGCCCAAGGGCTGCAACCGCCACGCCAGCGCCTCCAGTCGCCCGCCCCCACCCATCCCCCGCCCCAGTTCGATTCCTAACGGGACAATCACCAGGGGCGCAAACAAAAACATCAACTCAATCGCCCCAATCCGCGCGACTCCCATCCGCGCCAGCACGGCCAACCCTGCCCACACCGCCGCTCCCGTCGTAGCGGAAGTCTGTGCCCAAGAGTTTTGCTTGCCCAGCACTCCGTTATCATTCCGCCCGAAGGGAGGAACCAGCTGTTGCTTGTGTCGCTCAACTGTCGTCGTCATGGCTCACCTCACTTGCTCACCGGGTGCCCCATTTCTCGCGCGCTCTTTGCGCGAGAAGTGGGGGTTTTATCTTCACCGAACCGGCATCACCGCCGCCATCCCAAACACAACCACCAACACCATCAACGACACGACATACATCAGGTCGAGTCCCCAGTTCTCCCGCCGAATCTCGCGGTCGTAATAGAAAATCTGCAAAACAAACCGCAGCAGCCAGAAGCCCGCCATGAACCCACTCAGAAACCTCCCCAGGGCGCTAGCCCCAGCCAGTTCTCGCGCGAACCCAAAACAAAGCGCTGCAAACATCCCCAGCACGATCACGATGTACACCCAGTGCACATAGAAAATCTGCCGCACGAATCGCGGAACCTCTGCCAGTTTTTCCCGCACCCGCAACCGCCCCGGCAACGGCACATTCGCCGCCATGATCCCCACATGCACGCACCCCGCTCCCCAAATCGCCCGCATCATCCACTCGGC
>JBEKWZ010000292.1:0-5289 GCA_049512555.1 Candidatus Sulfotelmatobacter sp.
ATGATCGGTGCGAAATTTGGCAGCGATGGCACGCGAGTGTTGTACTTCGGAAAAATCGGCTTCCCGAAAAACGATGGAGAAGGTACTGGCCGTCACGCCGCTGCGGTGCAGGATGCTGACCAGCGCGCTCGAGTCGATGCCTCCGGAGAGAAATATTCCCACCGGCACGTCGCTCACCAACTGCAAGCGGACCGCTTCCTCAAGAAGCGGTTGCAGGCGCTGCGCTGCACCTTTTTCGGCATCAGCAGAGGAAGGCTCTGAACTTTGTCCCTCCGCTGGGTCGTCCACGAGATCCCAGTAGGACGACTGCCGCAGCACTCCGCTTTCCCAGGTCAGTGTATGTCCAGGCGGAAGCGCATGCACTCCGTCGACTACAGTGAGCGGGTCATAGGCAGAGCCGAAGGTCAGGTAGTTGGTGAGGCCGGCAGGGTCAATACGACGCGGCACCAGGCCAGTCCCGAGGATCGTGCGAACCTCAGACGCAAAAACAAAATAGGAGCCAGCTTGTGCATAGTAGAGCGGCTTGATGCCCATCGGGTCGCGGGCAATGAAAAGGCGGTGCCGCGAAGCGTCCCAGAGCGCGAAGGCAAACATGCCACGAAACTTCGCCAGACACGCCTCGCCCCAACGCGCATAGGCTTTCAGCAGAACTTCGGTGTCGGAGTTACTAACGAAAGTTGTGCTGGCTTGTTCGAGTTCGTTCCGAACGTCGCGGAAGTTGTAGATCTCGCCGTTGTAGACGATCCAGTTGCCGGTTTCCGCGTCGTGCATGGGCTGGTGGGCGAGCACCGAGAGATCGAGGATCGCCAGACGCCGGTTACCCAAGCCGATTTCAACCGGCTCAGGAACGGAGTCGCGCAGAAGAATTGTGCCGGAATCGTCAGGTCCGCGATGCGCGAGCGACTGCGTGCCGCGTTCCAGAACGCCGTCGGGGATGCGCGCGTTCCGTGCAACGATACCGAAGATCCCACACATAGGAATGTCGCTGTATCACGAATTACCGCGCGAGCGAGTCAGGGTTTCGGTTGTTGTCGGTTCAGGGCTGGCTCGGTCACGGAATACTTCAGTAGACACCACAATGCGCGAAACGCGTCCTTCATTCCAATTTTCTTGCCTTCTTCATACGTTCGCCCGCTATAACTGATGCCCACTTCGTAGACTCGTAGCTTTCTTTTGGCAACCTTCACCGTAATCTCAGGCTCGAACCCGAAGCGAGTCTCCTGCAGCGGGATCGCCTGCAGTATTTCCCGCTCGAACGCCTTGTAACAGGTTTCCATGTCGGTAAGGTTCAGGTCAGTGAGGCAGTTCGAGCACAGGGTCAACAGTTTGTTACCGACCGAGTGCCAGAAGTAGAGCACGCGGTGCGGTGCGCCTCCCATAAATCGCGACCCGAAAACCACGTCCGCCTTGCCTTCGATGAGCGGTTGGAGCAACTTTGCATACTCCCTTGGATCATATTCCAGGTCGGCGTCCTGAATGATCACATAGTCGCCGGTCGCCTCGAGGATCGCCCGGTGCAAGGCCGCTCCCTTCCCCATGTTCTGAGGTTGAAGAAGAACGCGCATCCCCGGGTGGCTGGATTGCAATTCGGAAAGAAGTTCTCTCGAGCCATCCGTCGAACCGTCATCCACACACAACAATTCGATCTCAAACGGGGTTGAGAACACTGCTTCGACGATTGAGGGCAGGGTCTTTCGTTCGTTGTAAATCGGCATCGCCACCGATACTTTCATGCGGTTGGGGTCTTCTTGCAGTGGCGGATGAGGGGAACTGTGAAACAGTATTTCGTTATTGGATTCGACGCAGTCTGCATTTTTTCCACGTCTCGACTCTCGACTCTAGCTTAATACAGTCAGATCAAACTGCGCAAAAAACGGGGCTAAAGGTTCATCTGTTCGACGTCGATCGGTTGAGTGACGTGCGATACTATTGTTGCGAGCCTCAGCGCTTGTGAACCTTAGCTAGTCAACGTGACTATGACAAATTCATCCATCAAAGTCGCATATCTCGATCTGAAAGCGCAGTATCACAGCATTAAGCCTGAGATTGATGGTGCGATCGCACGAGTGCTGGACAGCGGTCAGTTTGTTCTGGGCTCCGAGGTGGCAGAGTTCGAGCGGGAGTTTGCGGCCTATTGCGGCGCCTCCCACTGCATCGCACTGAACTCCGGCACAAGCGCTCTGCATTTGGCTTTGCTGGCGGCGGGCGTGGGTCCGGATGACGAGGTGATCACGGTACCGTTCACGTTTGTCGCTAGCGTTGCGGCGATCACCTACACCGGGGCCCGGCCTGTGCTCGTGGACATCGACCCTCAGTCGTTTACGATCGACGTTCCCGCGATTGAGGCCGCGATCACGCCGCGGACAAAGGCGATCCTGGTGGTGCATCTCTACGGCCAAGCGGCCGACATGGATCCCATCATGGAAATAGCCCGGAGGCACGGCCTGGTTGTAATCGAGGATGCCGCCCAGGCTCACGGCGCGAAATACAAAGGGCGACCGGTCGGCAGCATTGGCGACATGGCATGCTTCAGTTTTTATCCCGGCAAGAATCTGGGAGCCTACGGCGAGGGCGGCGCGGTAACCACCAGCAACCCTGAGTATGAGCGTTCCGTCCGCATGTTGCGCGATTGGGGACAAGACGCGAAGTATCATCATGTGTTGCGCGGATTCAACTACCGGATGGAAGCTTTTCAGGGCGCGATCTTGCGGGTGAAGCTACGCCATCTGGAGCGGTGGACGGAGGCGCGGCGCGCGCTCGCGGGAAAGTACAACGAACTCTTAGGAGACTCCGGAGTGGAAAGACCGAAAGAAATGTCGTGGGCGCGCCACGTCTATCACGTCTATACCCTGCGCAGTGGGGATCGCGATGGTTTGCGGGCCGCGCTGCAGGAGGATGGGATTCAGACGGGGGTTCACTATCCAGTGCCGGTGCACTTGCAGCCTGCATACGCCGACTTGGGCTATGAGCGCGGGGCCTTCCCACACTCCGAAGCCGCGGCGAAACAGGTGCTTTCAATCCCGCTTTACCCCGAGCTTTCACCTGCCGCCGTTGCTGAGGTAGTCGCTGCCGTAAATAAAGCTGCCACGCGCAAAGTTCAGACTGTGGTCTACTGAGGACCTGCGATTTTGCGCCCGTCGGCGTACAGCCTACAGCGAAAAACACAACAGCGAGCCACAGCAGAATTTCGCGCCATATGAAACAGCTGACGCCTATTGATAATTCCTCGTTATCCGCCTCTGCCGATTTCCGTTCGATCCGTTACCTTCGCTGGCTCATTGTCCTGTTGGTCGTCTTCTATTGCATTCAATTAGTGCAGGCATTCAGTCCCCTCCGGATCGATGGGGATGCTATCGACTACTTGACGGCAGCGGCATCTGCGGCGGATGGCGAGAAATTAGCAACTCTCAGCAAGGCGAACATGCGGCCTCTTGGGTACCCGTTGATGATCGCGACTCTCGATCGAATCGGGATGGCAAGACCATGGAGTCTGGTCGTGCTCAACTGCGGGTGGCTTCTGGTAGGGCTACTCGCCAGCTATGCAATCGCAAGAAAAGCCTATCAACTGGATGAGCGACTTGCCTTGGTCGCCTGCCTCTTGACGATTCTGAGTTTCTCGATCACGAAACATACTCCTCTGGTGGCGAGTGATATCCCTTACTTCGGACTGTCGCTGGCCAGCCTGGCCGCGTTCGAACATTTTGGATCCATGCGGGGCAAAGTTCTGCAACAAATCGCATGGTTGCTAGGCGGAATTTTTCTCCTGATGGCCGCGACTCTCACTCGCTCGATCGGGGTCACATTGCTGCCGGCACTCGGATGGTCAGTCTTACAGATCGGCTGGGTGCGCAGGCGGCTTAGCGACAGGCGTTTCGTAGTTGGGGGCATAGCGTTTGTTATCGTCGTGATCGGCGTTTGGTGGGGACGGTTCGCCCACAGCTATTACGGAGGTATGTTCATCCAGGCCTATCAGGGAGGGCTGGCCCGGTCGTTGGGCGGCATCGTGTTGATGCGACTAAGGCAACTTGGCGAGCTCACGCTGAATATCCCCATCAGCAGGTTTTCGGCCGTCAGATCCGTGTCATGGATTGTGGGATTGATTGTGGTAGTCGGGCTTTTTCTCGGAGTTTATCGCCGCCGGCGTTCGCTCGCTACCACGGATGTGTATTTGCTCTCCTATCTCGGCAGCATGCTGCTCACACCTTGGGGTGGAGGTGAGGGACGCTATCTCATCCCGGTTGTATCGATAGCGATTGTGGCGCTCATCGACGAACTCCGGTCACTATGGGCGAGGTTGGGTTGGGCGCGAATCGGAGTTTACGCAATAGCCACGCTTTATGTGTCGATGGGAGTCGTCGCCATGGGCTACAGCACCTGGATCACATTCTCTGGACCCAAGTTTCCTGAGCGCTACGGCGATGGCAGGCTCACGGCTACATACCGACTGTTTCTGCTTGACCAGCCGCCCGCAGCGGGCGAGGAGTTGAACCCCGAGGGTTTGAAAGTCTTGCGGAGGTACGGCGGGCGCAGGAAGTAGGCTGGGGCGATGAGTCAGAAATCCGGAGCACTTTGGTATAACAACATGCGGAGAGTATTCATTGGACGTCGCCGGAACTTTGCATGATCGGTTGGTAATCAGCCGACGGGTCGAAGTATTAGCTTCATGGTTCGCGCACCTTGCGCCAAGGGGCGCTCGCATCCTCGACGTGGGATGCGGGGATGGACTTTTGTCGGCAACAATTTGTTCGAAGCGGCCCGATCTGGACTTCCGAGGACTGGATGTTCTGCCCAGAGATCACGCGCACATTCCAGTGGAGATCTTTAATGGCTCCAGAATTCCGTTCGCGGACGCGTCCTTCGATGCGGTTCTGTTTTCAGATGTTTTGCATCACACCAACGACCCGGCTGTGCTCTTGCGCGAGGCCTGGCGCGTGGCAGCACAATGCGTGCTGATTAAGGATCATTACCGCAAAGGAATTGCGGCGACTCAGCGTCTGCGGTTCATGGATTGGGTGGGCAATGCGCGATTTGGCGTCGCCCTTCCTTACAACTATTGGGCGGAAAGCCAGTGGCAAAAAGCCTGGCATGAAATTGGTTTGGAGCGGGATGAAATGATCACGCAGCTAGGACTTTACCCCGCAGCGGCAAACTGGCTTTTCGGAGCGCAGCTTCATTTCATGGTTCGCTTGAAGAAAGTGGCTTAACCAGAAATCTGCCGGAGTAGTCCAGCTTTTTGAGCGAGGCTCGGATTCCGCGAGCTTCGAAGAACTCATCGACCGCTTTGCGAGC
>JBEKWZ010000293.1:0-5274 GCA_049512555.1 Candidatus Sulfotelmatobacter sp.
AGCGCTGCGCCACCCAAAATCAGATTTTTTCAAAGGCGGGTTCGTCGAAGCGTCGGCGGAAGGGCTGCCGGTGAATGGATCGAACGACTGGGTAGTTTCCGGGGCGCACACGGTCACGGGCAAGCCGCTGCTCTCGGATGACATGCACCTCGGCCACCATATGCCCAATCTCTGGTACGAGGCGCACCTGCACTCCGGCACTCTGGATGTCGCGGGCGTGACGCTGCCGGGAATGCCGTATGTGATCGTCGGACACAACCAGCGGATCGCGTGGGGATTCACCAACGTCGGTCCGACCGTCACCGACGTTTACACTGAAAATTTCAATGCGCAGGGCGCGTATGAGACTCCGAGTGGATGGGTGCGGCCGGAGCATCGCGTTGAGGTGATCCACGTCAAGGGCAAGCCGGACGTGAGCATTGACGTAAAGATCACGCGCCACGGGCCGGTGATCACGGAACTCGTTCCGGGCGAAACCCGGCCACTGGCGCTGCGCTGGACACTCTACGACGGATTGCACATTCCATTTTTCGACGTGAACTCCGCGCAGAGCTGGCAGGACTTCCGGCACGCATTTTCGCAACTGGACGCGCCCGGACAGAACGTGGTCTACGCCGACATCGACGGCAATATCGGATATCAGGCGACGGGCAAGGTTCCGATCCGCGCGGCAGGTGACGGCAGCCTGCCGGTGAGCGGGGCTGACAACGCGCACGAGTGGACTTCCTACATTCCGTTCGAAAAGCTGCCCAGCGTTTACAACCCGCCGTCGGGAATTATTGGCACCGCAAACGGAAGAATCGCGCCCGACAATTATCCGAATTCGATCAGCATGGAGTGGGAATGCCCCTGGCGCACCGAGCGCATTTATCACGTGCTGGAATCAGGACGGCAATTCTCTGCTGTCGACATGCTTGCGCTGCAGACCGACATTCACTCAGAAGCCGAGTTGTTCGCCGCAGAACGTTTCGTGTATGCCGTGGATCACGCGTCCAAGCCTTCGGCGCGGGCCAAGCAAGCCGCCGATCTGATGCGCAGTTGGGATGGACGCATGCAGGCTTCGTCGGCCGCGCCGACTATTGCCGAGAATTCGATTCTCGAACTGCGGCGATTGCTGCTCGAACCGAAATTGGGCAACGCTCCCGCCGACGACGCGAAAGCTGACGAAGTTCTGAGCTGGGAAACATATTCGTGGGAGATGCGTTCGGTGTGGATGGAAAACATTCTTCTGCACCGGCCCAAGCGCTGGCTGCCGGACAAATATTCGAACTACGACGAACTGCTCACCGCGGCCGTGGATGCGGCGGTGAATGCGCCGGACGCGCCGAAGGATCTGGCGTCGTGGCGCTGGGGCGCCTTCAATGCAGTTGAGATCGAACATCCGATCCTGGGAAAAATCCCGCTGATCCGCCACTGGTCGGCTCCGGGAGTACAAGAGCAGTCGGGCAGTGGATACACGGTGAAGGCCGTAACCCGCAGTCATGGGCCGTCAGAGCGCTTCACGGCGAACCTGGCGAACCTCGATGAGTCGACGCTGAACACGGTGACCGGGCAGGGCGGAAATTTTCTCAGCCCGTATTACATGGACCAATGGAAAGCGTGGTACGAGGGCACCACGTTTACACTGCCCTTCAGCGCGAAGGCCGTGGACGCGGCCAAGGCGCATCGACTGGTGTTGCAGCCGAGCAAGTAAGCCGCTACGTCACCTGCCCGAGGACGACGGGAAAGCTCGCATCCCCGTGCTCGAAGGCCACAATCACCGACGCTCCAACTTGAAGCTTGGGGCTGGTAATCGTGACCAGCGCCCAGCCCGTTCGGCCTTCCACGTCGACCTGCACTCGTCCCGAGACCTGCGGATCGTTGTTGTTCACAACCGTGCCCCTATACACGCCAAACAAAGCCATGGTTCCCCCTCTGTCAGGTGCGCGTTGCTTCCCGGCTCGCCCCGAATGCCAGCGGAGGAAATAACGCCCCGGTCACCCTAGCACTGGAAGGCCGGGCAACTCAAGGGCACCCGGGCAAGAAGAACGACGATCAAGATGCAGGTGTTAGGCCAAGCTGCGATCGTCCCGATCTTAGTGCGTGAGGAAAATGTTGATCATCGTGGGCACGCTTGCGTCGCAACTGTTGAGGTGATCGAGAAACTTGCTTAAGACGATGGTGAGGGCCATAAGAACTCCCCAGGTCTTCAGGTCGGTGTCGTCCAGATTCTTGGCAATCGCTTTGATGAATTCGGCCCCCGGGCTATCTCCCGGGTCGAACGCGTATTTGGCAAAGCGAAGCGTGTCCGCCCACAGCGCATGCGTCTGCTTTGCAGTCAGCGCGATGAATGCATCGCCCGAGCCCCCGCGTACGGCAAGCAGATCGACCGTGTCGGTTAATGCGTGCAGGAATTCGCGTTTCGCAAGCACCGAGGCAAGATCTGTCATATCCTTGCTCAGGTAGTGGCCTCTGGCCGCGTCCACGACGCCGAGCTTGGTAGGCTCGGTCGACAACGCTTCACCAAGGATCTTCAATGTATCGAAATCGTCGCCATCGATGAACCCATCTTTTTTGTAGTGAAAGCCGCCGCTGCCTGAAGCGAAAACATCGAAACCCATGGGGATCTCCGAGTGCTCTGGCATACCGCCGAAGGGCGGCTTACAGCAAATCGGGGGAACTGAAACGGGTCTCCCCGCGAAGCTCCTGATTGAGATCAGAGCTTACCGCAAGCGGTTCCTCAAGTTCAAAAGGATTCCGACGCCGGCTGGAACTCGACCTACCCCTCATCCGCAGCAGAGTTGCTAGAAGATGTCGATCGACTTCACGTCGCCTACATAGCCCACAATCGGGATCGTCCCCTGCGGAATGAAATCGTTGATGAGGAGAATATCCTGGGTGACGTCGTAGACCCGCAGGTAGCCGCCTTGGGCCACGTACTCGATGGGGCGAATACTCATTCCCTGCAGCCCGTTCACGTCGCCGTTGTCTGGAGGGATGAACACGGAGTTGCTGGCCGGGTAGTAGATGGAAAGACAGCCGCGAACTTCTCCGTTGGGAAAGTTGACATTGCCAACGTTGGTGCAGTCGTGCGATCCGATGAAGAGCTGGCCGATGACGTTGAAATCCATGCGGTCGTGGTAGCCGTCGGTGATCACCGCAGTGCTGGTCACGGTTCCTGCACTTAGATCAACGATGTCGAGGCGCCCACAGGTGGTGGCTGAGGTGGTCTCGCCAGTGCACGCATTATTGGTGGGCGACGTGCCGACAACGTAGAGCGTCGAACCGTTGAGCAGCGCCCAGGTCGCGGCATCGACGGGGATGGTGCTGGTCACGGTGAGGCTGGGCAGGTCGAAGACCATCACGCTGGCCATGACCCCGCCGCACTGGGGTCCACAGTTCAAAATGTAGGCCGTGTTCCCGTTGACAATGGCGTAGACGGGCCGGTCAAAGCCGGTAACCACAGCGCACACAGTGGTGGCCGTCACGGGCTGGTTCGGGAGCGCGTTCAAACAACTGGTATCGACTGGAGGCACGATGTTGGCGGGAAACAGCACCGTCATCGAATCGGAGTCATTGCTGAAAACCAGCAACTCGCTGCCGCCGGAGTTCGACACCACAGTCTGCGCATTGGTGACGGCAATCGTTATCAGCTGACTGGCAGGGAAGTTCATCGATTCCACGCCGCCCACGAACGAATACCCAGTCACACTGGCCGAGGGAACAGCGGCATATCCGATCTGGTTGGAGGTGGGAAAGACCATGCTTGAGGTCGGACCCGGAAGGCGAACGTTCCCGGCTACGCTTTCCGTTGGAGTGTTCACGATGTAGACGGCGTTACTGCTCGAATCAAAGGTCGCCACAATGTCCAGGGATGGCGACGTCGTCATCAGGCCCGGGGAGTTTCCGGTACTCAATCGCTGCAGTCGAGGAATCACGTCGTTATAACCATCGATAATTACCAGGCCACCGGCGTCGTTGGCGGCGGTAACGCCCTGCGAAGCCAGAACCCGATCCGGCAAGCCGCTGCCTCCATTTTTAGAGCCGGTGGCACCGCAGGAAAGAAGGCTCAGGCTGGCGGCCAGTCCGAGGACAGGAACGAGGATGGGTCTCACGCTTCTATTCAAAACGACAGGCTCCTAACAACATGAAAAAGGGAGATTTAATTGCGAAATAGCGGATTATAACAGACCCGGAAGCTGGCTTCGGGCGCAGCCCGCGGGATTCAGTTGAGTTCTTTTTCCCCGTTTGCGCATCCCCGGCGCCGATCGAGTGGCGAACCAGATGCGCGAAGCAGGCATCATCCTGTATTCTCAGAAAATAACATTATGGCATCTGACTTTCTTGCCCGGATCAAGCAGTCTCCCGTGTTATGCGATGGCGCCATGGGGACGCTGCTCTACGCCAAAGGCATCTTCATCAACCGTTCCTACGATGAACTCAATCTGTCTCAGCCCGACCTGATTCGCGGTATCCACCACGAGTACCTGCAGGCCGGTGCCGAGATTATTGAAACCAATACTTTCGGTGGCAACTCTTTCCGCCTGGGCCGGCACAGTTTGGCCGACAAGGTCCGCGACGTCAATCGGGCGGGCGCACGCCTGGCCCGGGAAGCCGCCAAAAGCTTCGATGTATGGGTGGCGGGATCGGTTGGCCCGCTCGGAACCAGAATCGAACCTCTGGGCAAAACTTCGTTTCAGGAAGCGCGGGAGGCTTTCCGCCAGCAGATCGAAACGCTGGTAGAAGGCGGAGTCGACCTGCTGATTCTGGAAACGTTTGGATATCTGGAAGAAATCCATCAGGCGATGCTGGCCGCGCGGGATGTCAGCAAGACGCTGCCCATCGTGGCGCAGGTCACCATCGACGAGGACGGCAACTGCCTCGACGGCTCCGACCCGCAGACTTTTGTGTCCCGGCTCGAGGAATGGGGAGCCGACGTGATTGGCTGCAACTGCAGCGTCGGTCCGGTCGCCATGCTGGACGCGATGGAGCGCGTGCGGGCGGCGACTTCCCTTCCCCTGGCGGCCCAGCCGAACGCCGGAATTCCGCGGTCGGTCGAAGGCAGAAATATTTATTTGTGCTCGCCGGAATACATGGCCAGTTATGCGCGCAAGTTCGTGGCGGCGGGAGTGCGGCTGGTGGGCGGATGCTGCGGGACCACTCCGGAGCACATCCGGGTGATGAAGTCGGCACTGCGGGTGGGCGAGGCCAGAAGTAAGGCTGCCACGGGCCACGTGTCGGGCGGGGCGTCAGCTCCCGCGGAAATTGCGACTGTGCCTCTCGAGAAGCGTTCCC
>JBEKWZ010000294.1:0-5266 GCA_049512555.1 Candidatus Sulfotelmatobacter sp.
CCGGCCGAGACGAAGCCGGAAGTCAAAGGTCCCGAACTCATCACCGCGCGTTCGGCTTTCCAGAAGCTGTACATTGCAGCGCGCGGCTGGAACCAGGACGCAAAGCCTTACCGGATTGAGTCCACCGCGACCAGCGACGGCAACGGTCAGGATGGCAAGTGGGCGGTGTGGCGAGCCAGCTTCGCTTCGCCGAACGCGCACTCGGAAAAATCTTATACTTGGTCCGGCAGCGCGGCCAACGGCGCGCCCGATCGCGGCGTCAATCCCGGCACCGAAGACAGTTACAGCGCCTCGAATGCTTCCACGCAGGTATTTGACATGGCCTTCCTCAAGATCGATTCCGACCAGGCTCTGGCTACGGCCCAGAAACACGGCGGCGACAAGATTCTAGAGAAGGCGCCCGACACACCGGTCATCTATGTATGCGACTGGAACCACAATACCAGTGAGTTGGTCTGGCACGTCATTTATGGCGCCAGCCGCGAGGGGGCCAAGCTGACGGTTGCCGTCAACGCGTCCTCGGGTGAGTTCATCCGGGTGGAGAAGTAGGTCTGTTCTCCGGATTCCGCCACTGCAGGTTCTGCCACTGCAGGTTTTTGCCACTCCGTCGATAGGAAAAGAAGAGCTTCCGCGCGGGAGCTCGCGCTATTGGTTCGCGCCGTCTTCGCGCTGGATCTCGGTCCCGAGCTGGGAGAAGAAACTGTGCAATGCCTCGGCCGAAGAGATGGCTCGCAGCAGGCCGCGGCGGTCTCCGAATGCGACTATGTCTTGCGTAGAATATTGCAGGCGAACCCGATCCGCGGCGCAGTGCGCGCTCAGCAATTCCACGCTGGCGGCTGCGAGGTCCGCCTTAAGGCGGGCAATATCTACCTGTTTTTTGGCACCGTACTCCATTTACAACTCCTTGAGTTTTCTGGGGTTAACGCAGGAGGGTCCCGGGAACCGGTTGGGAGGACTGCCTTCTTTTCGGTTCCGGCGGGACCCACCCTGCGAGGTCATCAGTTCTAGCTGTAGATTCAGTATACAGCGTTAACATTACGTAGTGCAAGTAATTATTTTCGAATTTCTGATTTCGAATTTCTGGAGGCGAAGTGCCCCGGCATCCTGACCCTGATCTGGAACAGCGCATTCTCGCCGTAGCCTCCCGGCTGTGGGCCCGCGGCGGAGAAAAAGCGCTCACCATGCGCGCCGTCGCCAAGGCGGCCGGCACCACCACGCCCACCGTATATGAACGCTACCGCGACCGCGACGACATTCTCCGCGCCCTGCGCCTGCAGACCCGGCGTGATTTGTTTGCCGCCCTTAGCCGCACCCGCACCCTTCGCGAGGCCTTCCAGGCTCAGCTCGATTTCGCCCTCGAGCACAGTCACGCCTACGAGGTGCTTTTCGACGGAGTGGGCAAACCTCCTTCACTGCACGAACCCTGGCCATCTTTTAATCTCATGCGCGAGCGCGTTGCCCAACGCCTGGGAGGAACTCCCCGGAAGCATACGCGGCTCATGCTGGCGGTGTGGTCGCTGATGCACGGCGCAGCCATGCTGATCATCCGCGGCAACTTCGAAGGCGCGCTGCGAACCCAGACGGTTCATGCCTGCCTCGACGCCTTTGACGGCATCCTCGACGCGGCCGCACGATCCAAGGGCCATGCTCAATCGGCGCCTAAGTGGCCGTCGAATCTGATTCTGGGCGAGGGCAAACAAAGCAGAGTAGGCAATGGCCACGGAGGCAGCCGAAAAGGAAAAGACAAGAAGCAGCTGCGGGCGAAGACTTCCAGCCCCGCGAGTTAGAGCAGTCGAAAATGACCCCGGTGCCTGCCTGCCGCTTTACCGCTCCGGCTTCGCGTTGGCGGCGGTGCCCTTCAGCCGTTGAATCGCTTTCCGAGCTTCTTTTTCTTCTGATCCGTGGGGCAGGATAGTTAAGTAGCTTGCGTATTCCTTGCGTGCCTCGTCCGGCTGATCCAGTTTTTCCAGGCACTGGGCCAAGTGGAATGTCGCGGTCGCGTCATTCGGTTTATAAAGTAGTGCCTCGCGATACCGATCCTCGGCGGCGCGGTAGTTCTTTTTCACTTTGAAATAGAAATCTCCCACCTCGACATCCTTCGCTGCCTTGTGCGGATCCCAGGGATGGAACTCGTTGATGTCCCCACTGCCGGAAGAGCCTTCATCCGTCAGGATGTCGGAACCCTGCGGATGCGCTTTAGCGTCGTTCGCCGGAGGACTCAAGTCAACGGGGTCAGCTTTGCTTGAACTCTCGCCCGGATCGTCCCCGAGTTCGTCGGCATTGACGCGATCTGACCGCGGGGGCGCCATGTTAGGAGGCGGAGGGGCCGGCTTGGACGCAGGCGACGACGCTGAATCTGGAGTCTGAGAGTTCGCCGGCGCGGAGTTGGAAGGATCGGAACTCTGTGCCCATGCTCCGACGCTGCTCACCAGCAACAGAACTAACAACCAACTGCGCATAGAATTATTTTACCGCCTTCGTCGCATCGCCCCAAACAGGTTTACTCGAACCGCATACTCAAACCGCAACATCAAACATGCGCCGCTCGAAATGCCTGCAGGCACTTGCGCGCTGTTTCCAACTCGGAGAACCGGCTACCTTCCTGCTCGACCAGGTAATACTCCACACCGCCAACGCTCTCCGCCGCAGCGAAAATTCCCTTCCAGTTGGCGACGCCCTCGCCGAATAAGGTCTTGTAGCCCACCGCCGGGTCCGGCGACCAGTCTTTACAATGGATGGACCGGATGCGCCCCGGGTTGGCTCGAATCCATGCCACAGGGTCGGCGCGCCCCTCCAGACAGGTGCCAACATCCAACTGCAGCATCACCGAGGGCTTCGTACTTTTGGCGAGGATGTCCATCGGACGCTGCCCGCCCACCGCTGCCCACTCGGCTTGATGGTTGTGATATCCCGGCTTGAGTCCGGCAGGCTCCAGGGTTTCAGCGGCGGCGTTCAGCTTGTCGGCAACTGCCTTCCAGCCATCGACGCCGGTCTTCGGGTCGGTCCATGCCAGCACTACATACTTGCAGCCCAGAATCAGGTTCAGGTCGCGCACGCGGTTGATCTTGTCCGCGCCGAAATAATCTGCGTCATTGTGGGTCGAGTAGCACCGGATGCCAAGATCGTCCATTAACTTGCGCATCTGCTTGGCCTGGATCTCTGTCCATTCGAAGTACGGCGCGTAGAATTCGACGGCCTGGTATCCCATCTGCGCCACCGCGCGCACGGTCCCCTCGGGATCCTGCTTGAGTGCTTCGCGCACGGAATAGAGTTCCAGACCCACGGGGACGGAACTGGATGCACCTGACGCGAAGCCGCGAAGAGCGAAGGGCAGTGCGGCCGATAGCGCGAGAAACGAACGGCGGGAGAGTTGTAGGGGGAACATGCCAGTAATCTTACTAGCTCCAGGCAAGCTTCGAGCGTTCGGTAGCTCAGAACTCAAAAAAAAGCAGGCCGCTCAGGGGGAGGCTTTGAGCGGCCTGGTTGGCGAAGTCCTCCGGGGAGGAGGGTAAACTTTTTTACATCGATGAAGGGGTCGCAGCTGCCGGCGCCGGCGTGGTGCTGTCGACCGTGTTGGTCATCAGGCGCACATCGACGCGGCGGTTATCGGCACGGCCGGTGGAAGTCTTGTTCGTCTCCACGGGCTTATCTTTGCCGAGTCCGATCACGTAGATCTTGTGCGCAGGCACGTTGTATTTCGTGGCCAGGTACTGGATCACAGAGTTGGCGCGGCGCTGGCTAAGATCGTAGTTGTAATCCGCCGAACCCACCGAATCCGTGCTGCCTTCGAGCGCAATGATGTAGCCCTTGGTCGAAGCAATGTTGGCCGCGAGCTGATCGAGCGTCTCCTGGGCTTTCGCCGTCAGGTTGTCTTTGTTGAAACCAAACTTCACCGAGGTCTCAGCGACGGCGTGGTAGTTGTCGAGGTTGGCGACCGTGTTGGTCAGCACGCCCACGCGGGTGTTGGCAGCGTCCGCGACCTGTTGGGCCGAGCTTGCGGTCTGACCGGCGGTCTGCGCCTTCTGCTCCACGTCGGCGGTTTTGGCGTTCACGGCTGCGATGCCGGCCTGGGCTCGCGCGTCAACATCCTTGATGTCCTTTGTATTCTTGGCGGTCAGGTCGTCGAGTTCGTTGGTCTTGTTGATCAGTGGCGTCGTCTGCTGTTTCACATAGTTCTTGCTGGCGCAGCCGACGGTGGCCACCATGCTGGCTGCCAGGAAAATGACTAACGAAGTGCGTTTCATAGGGTAAGGCTCCTTGTTTCGATCTTGTATGTAGCTCTTTTAGCGCGTTTGGGTTGCCCCTGCGCGCCGACTTTCCAATGTTGAGGCCCTGGGAATAATTCGTTCCAGCTTACAAGTTACGCTTCTGCTTTTGCACGGCACATGCCAGTGTTCCGTACCGAGAAGCACTGACGTAAGTATATACGTTTTCAATGGCTTGCGAAAAATTATACACGGATCCGAACGCTGCATGAGGCTTCGCAGGACGCAAAGGGCACACAATGAGTGGAAAATTTATATGGTTCGGCCTTGGCACGGCCCTGAGATCGTCCTCACCGCCGAGAAAACCCCTTGCGGGACGAAAGGTCGCGAGGAAGTCCGGTTATCGCACCTACGAGTCGCAAAAAGCGTTGCTTGCCCTCCCTGACCTCGGCCCTTTCCGCGACACTGGCTTGAGAAACTCGATCAGTCGTTCTCGACTGCTCACAGCCATTCTTGGAGCAGCGCCAGATCAGACGATCTTCCTCGACGCTCTCAATGAACATCGCCCCATCCTCGCAACCAATAAAGTTGTGGCTTTCCCGGTTTGACTTAATCGATCCGTTGTGAAGGCTCCGATACCCACCGGAATCGAAGATACGCGAACAACCCTTTCGTGGGCACCGGAACGCGTCCTCAACCCCAGACAGCAAGGGGTCGGATTCTCCCAAGCGAATCCCGACTGGATCCATTTGTTCGTCCAAATGTTCATCGCACAGCGGCTTAATATTCTTCTTGAATTCAGCCATACGCTTCTCCCCTCCCTTCAGATTAGCACCGACGACAGGAGAATAAAATACGAATTCGTCGCGCTGCTCCCTCAACAGTTGTCTGTGACTCACTCAGAAAAAACACTCATCCAATAGAATAGAGAACTCCCTTCATGGATCTGCTCGCAAAAATCCGCACCATTCCCACCGAGCCCGGCGTGTATCTCTACAAGAATGCCGAGGGCGAAGTCATCTACGTGGGCAAGGCGAAGAACCTGCGCAGCCGCGTGGCCA
>JBEKWZ010000295.1:0-5220 GCA_049512555.1 Candidatus Sulfotelmatobacter sp.
AACAGAGCTTCGGTGCATCCCAATTTTTCGCCGGCCCGCGCTACCGCGAGTACTTCGTCGGGTGTCATGGTGTGCGCCCCGGGGTCGCCGGGATCGCGGCGGAAGGTGCAGTATCCGCAATAGTCGCGGCAGAGATTGGTTAGCGGCAGGAAAACCTTGCGCGAATAAGTAATGACTCCGGGCTTGAAGCGCTCTTTGGCAGCGCGGGCAGTGGCCAGAAGTTCGGGGAGAAATTCGTCAGGGCAACGAATCAGTTTGACGGCCACTTCGCGCGAGATGGGCACCCCTGGACGCAACCCGGCCAGCGCCGTGGCGCAGGCGGCGTGGTTTTCGGAAACGGGGGGCGTGATTGACGTGACGGTCACGTGAATCGAATGATACAACGGCGGGGCATGGTAATGTAGGCGGTTGCTGGAACCTGGAGCGCGGCGCTGCCGCAGCGGCTAAAACCGGATTGGTTCCCGTAGGCATGGGTCGCAGCGCTGAAAGCGCTGCGCCACCCAAAAAGCGATCGAGAATAGTTTGCGCTGCAAGAGCGGGCGAACAGTGAGCTTGAACTCTTCTGAATTTCGCAAAGCGATGGGTTGCTTCGCCACGGGGGTGACGATCATTACGGTCGACCTCGAGGGCGAGGTCCACGGTATGACCGCAAACGCATTCGCCTCCGTGTCGCTCGATCCGCCGCTGGTGCTGGTTTGCGTAGATCACAAGACGCGCACGCACGCGCATCTGCACTCCAAGAAGCGATTCGGGATCAACGTGCTCGGCGAGGATCAGCGGGCAATTTCGGAATACTACGCCCGCGTCGAACGCAGCCACGAAAACGCTGAGGCCGAAGCCGGGGCTCGCTTTGACCGCACCAAACACGGCACGCCAATTCTGCACGGATCGTTGGCGTATCTGGAGTGCCGCCTGCACTCGGCGGAAGTCGCCGGAGACCATACCATCTTCATTGCCGAAGTCGAAGACGTGGTAGTACGCGAGGGCGAACCGCTGCTGTTCTTCCGCGGGAAGTATCGGAAGGTGGGGGAAGATATAGGGAAGTAGTCGGATGTCACTTTTCGTGCTCTGGAACATCTAAACGATTGTCATAACAAATCATCAAGATGGAGTTGAATCATGGCTGAGAAAACGGCAGAGACGGTCGTGAAATCGGAAACCGAGTGGAAGAAGCAGCTGACCGACGAGCAGTATCACGTGACCCGCGAGGCCGGCACTGAGTGTGCATTTACCGGAAAATACTGGAATACGAAAGAGCCGGGAATGTATCACTGCGTATGCTGTGGATCGCCCCTGTTCGATTCGCAGACGAAGTTTAATTCGGGGACAGGCTGGCCTAGTTTTACCAAGCCCGCCGAGGGCGGCGGCGTGGTCGAGCACAAAGATTCGGCTTACGGCATGGTGCGAACCGAAGTGCGCTGTGCCAAGTGCGACGCGCATCTGGGGCATGTATTTGACGACGGCCCGGCGCCGACCGGACTGCGCTATTGCATGAATTCGGCCGCCCTGGATTTGCGGCCAGCGGCAAAGAAGTAGCGTCCGTAGAGACGTAGCTTGCTACGTCTTTGCCGACAGCTTCCGGGATGATGGAGATAGAGACGTCACAAGCAACGTCTCAACGAAGATAGAAATTCAGCGGAAAACAGCAGGGGCACGCGCAAGCGTGCCCCTTGTCCGTAACGAGAGAGACTTCCCGCCACTTACGCGCTGGCGGTAGCGGCCAGGGCCTTGGGCGCCTCGGCTGGTTTCTGCGCTTGCGGCTGGTTCTGCTTGCCTTCACTGCGAACCTGAATTCCACCCTTGAGCGCGGCGCCGTCTTCCACGCTGATGCGCACCGTCGAAATGTCGCCGTTGACTGCACCTTCGGCGCGGATATCGACGCGGTCGCTGCATTCGATGTTGCCATTCACCTTGCCCATGATGACGACTTCCTTGGCCTGGATGCTGGCATCCACCTTGCCGTTGCGGCCGATGGTGACGCGGCTCTCGGGCATGGTGATTTTGCCTTCGACGCGGCCGTCGATGTAGAGCGCTTCAGAGCCGCTGATTTCGCCCTTGATTACCAAAGTGCGGCCGATCGTGGCCTGGTCCACAGGAGCGGTGACGGTTTTGACGGGGTTGTAGGGGTTGGGGTTGAGACCCGGCGTGCCGGGCTTCTGATTAAAAACGCTATCCGACGACTGAAGCATGCGACCTTCCTTGGATTCCCGCGACGGCGCCTTGCCCTGGGGGCCCCTGGCACCTATTCCTGCGGTTGGTCTTGAAATTTGTGGCCGGCGGCAGTTGCTGGCCATCTGGCCAATCTGACTATCGCACACTGGTAAGGTTTTCCTTAAGATTACGGAAGTATATGTCCGCCGGCCAAGGCCTATTCCCACTGCCCCGGCTTCGTTTGCCGTAACAGTTGCACGCCAGCGCATTCCGACTGCAGGACCTTCAACTCCGGGATGGTCGGCTCCTCGGCGACAGGGTCGAGTTCGACGGCGAGGTCACCGCTCAACTCCTTCGTCTGTTTGTCCTTGGTGGGTGGGATGACTCGAACCACGAAGAGGCCTGGTTCAACTGTCGAGAATTCGTACGAGCCATCTTCGAGCGTGCGCTGCGTTTCCACGACTCGTGAAGAACGCAAGTCCACAAGGTTGACTGTGGCGGACCGGAACGGGCGATCCGGCTTGTCTCCCTCGCCCGGCGCAAGCAGCCTGCCGCGCAATGTGCGGACCGGGAGCGGCTCCAGGGGCCACTCGATCTCTATTTCGGCGTCAAAGTCACCGTCGCCGGCACTGTGGACCGTAACTTCGTTGGAGGGAAAATCAAGTCCATTTTTCGCTTCTGCATTGTACTTTCCCGGCGTTACAGCGAGAAAGTGTGCCGTACCGGATGAGTCGGTCATGGCAGTGACCGGAACCCTGAGACGCCCGGCTGTGTCCCGCAGTTCTCCGCTGGGGGTTATTACGACTCGAATCCCAGGGAGCGGCTGTTGGTGATACGAGAGCTTCACGGAAAAGTCGGTGCCGACGTCATAGGGAGTAAAAATCCAGTCGACGTCGCAAACCAGCCACTTCCGCTGCGGCTGTACCTCGGGCAAGCCCTGGTTCTGAGCAAACGAGCAGCCGCCTAGAATCGCCAACGCAACAGCGAGCCCGACTGAGTTGAACCCGACTCTAACCATCCGATCACTATGCGCCGCCGGAGTTTGTACCTTCATACAAAGGATTTGGATGCTAACACTAGATCCCAGTTGCCCAGTGGCCGGTCCTATTTCGATTCCTGCAACTCCTCCGATAGCCCCTCCCATTCCTTAATCAGCGCGGCATGAGAGGCTTTTCGCTGATCGAGTTCCTGCGACTGGCGTTGGCTTTCGTCGGCGCTCACGAAATTCTGCAGCGCGGTTTCGAGATTCGCGATCGCTGATTCGGCTTGGCCGATTTTCTCTTCCAGTTCGTGAATGCGATCTTCCATCTGTTTGCGTTTGATGGGATTTAGGCGCTTCTTCGCTTCGACCGGCCCGGCCGTTTCGCCAGACCCATTTCCGTTGACCGGCACAGACGGCGCTGCCGGCTTCGGCGCGGCGTGCGGCTCATTTCGATGAGCTTTCGCTCCGGGGACATCATCCAGCGTAGGCGCGACGTGCTGCCCGCCCTGCTTGCGCCACAGATAGTCTTCGTAATTCCCGGGGAAAACTTCGACCTTGCCGCCGCCGACTTCGAAAACGCGCGTGGCCAGCTTGTCGATGAAATATCGATCATGCGAAACGAAGACGACCGTTCCGGTGTACTTCATGAGCGCGTCGAGCAGCACGTCTTTGGCGCGCAGGTCGAGGTGGTTCGTGGGTTCGTCGAGCAACAGAAAATTCGCCGGATGCAGCAGCAGGCGGAGCAGCGCGTAGCGGCCCCGTTCGCCGCCCGAGAGTACTCCGATCTTCTTGAAGACATCGTCTTCTGAGAAAAGGAAACAGCCGAGCAGGCTGCGCAGTTCGGTCTCGCCCGAACGAGGTGAGGCCGCGCCGAGATCGTCGAGGATGCGGGCGTCGGGATCCAGTTCTTTATATTGGTCCTGCGCGAAATAATCGGCTTCCACGTTGTGGCCCAGGCGGTATTCTCCGCGTGTGACCTGTTCGGTTCCGGCCAGCAGCTTGATCAGTGTAGACTTGCCCGCGCCGTTCACGCCGACCAGCGCGATGCGGTCTCCGCGCTCGATCATGAAGTCAACATTGCGGAAGACTTCTTTGTCGGCTCCGCCGTTTTTCCCGGGATAGGTCTTAGCCACGCCCTCGAACTCGGCCACGATGCGACCGCTGGGCTTGGGTTGCGGAAACGAAAAGTGGATCGTCTTTTCTTCCGGCGGAATCTCGATGCGCTCGATCTTTTCCAGTTCCTTGATGCGGCTCTGCACCTGCTTGGCCTTAGTGGCCTGGTAGCGGAAGCGGTTGATAAAAACTTCCAGCTGCTCGATGCGGTCACGCTGGTTGCGGTACGCCGCCTGCAGTTGTTCGTTGCGCTGCGTCTTCTGCGAGAGAAACTTGTCGTAGTTTCCGGTGTAGAACCAGAAGCGCTTGTTCCAGATTTCGGCGATCTTGTTGACCGTCACGTCGAGGAAATAGCGGTCGTGCGAGATCAGCACAAACGCGTTGGGATAATTCTGTAAATATTCTTCCAGCCAGTTGCGAGCTTCGAGATCAAGATGGTTGGTCGGCTCGTCGAGCAGAAGGAGGTTGGGCTGCTGTAAAAGAAGCTTGGCGAGGGCCAGCCGCATCTGCCATCCGCCAGAAAATTCGTCGGTGAACCGCGGCCAGTCATCTTTGCCGAAGCCCAGGCCCATCAGAACCCGGCCGACTTCGGCTTCGATGGAATAGCCGTCGCGGGTGCGGAACTCGTGTTCCACGCGGTGGTAGCGGTCGGCGACGGCGGAATATTCCGCGCTGGTGTGGTCGAGTTCGGCCATGCTGTGCGTGAGCGACTCGAGTTCCGTTTCCATGGCGCGCAGATCGTCGAATACCGACACGCACTCGGCGAAAACGCTGCGGCCAGAAAGCGTCAGGCCGTCCTGCGGAAGATATCCGGCAGACGTGCCTTTGGCGACGACCAGGCCGCCGTAGTCGAACGTGTCCATGCCGGCGAGAACCTTCATCAGCGTGGACTTGCCCGTGCCATTGCCGCCGACCAGGCCGATGCGGTCGCGCGGCGTGATGAGCCAGTCCGCGTTCTCGAAGAGCAGTTTGTG
>JBEKWZ010000296.1:0-5216 GCA_049512555.1 Candidatus Sulfotelmatobacter sp.
AGGAGAAGCTACTGGCAAGGTGGCAAGGTTCCGACGTCGGGGCGTCGCACAAGGAACCACACGACGGCGGAGGAATGTTAAAGCTCGATGTCGTCCAACTCGCCCACGGATATGTCCCTCCGACCGTGCGGTCGTTTTGCACGAGCGTTACAACACCTGGACTCGTCGAATTCACTCCCACGCGATAGAGCCCCGCTGAGTTGTATGTTGGCGCAAAAGGAAGTGTGATCCCACGACCCTTGGGCATGGGGAAATTAGATTTGACCGACCAGCACGCACTTGCCTTCGCAGCGCATCACTCCAAGCTATCGCCATCCGGTATCAATCGCGGCCTTCGCACACTCCGCCGGGCCTTAAATCTGGCATATCAGTGGTGCAAGATTGACAAGCCGATTAAGATCACACTGGCGAAAGGCGAGCATCAGCGCGATAGAGTGCTGACGGAGCACGAAGCGATCAAGTACCTCAAGGCGTGCCCCCAGCCATGGCGCGATTGCGCGACCATAATCCTCGATGAGGGTTTCAGGCCGGGAGAGGTCTTTTGCCTTCGCTGGCCGCACATCCTTTTCGGCAACGACGGGACTGGCCTCATTCAAATCGTGGCGGGGAAATCAAAGGCAGCCCGCCGTGTGCTTCCCATGACGCCGCGTGTCTACGTGCTGCTGCGTGCTCGACATGAATCCACAGGTCACCCGGAAGATGCTTGGGTTTTTCCCAGTTCAGCCAAGTGCGGGCATTTTGACGGCAATGCGGCCAAAGACCAGCACGATAGAGCGTTGGCTGATTCGGGTGTGCAGGATTTCGTACCGTATGTTCTGCGGCACACTGCCCTTACAAGGCTAGGCGAAAAGGCAGGCGGCAATGTCTTCGCGTTGGCCTCAATCGCTGGCCACAGCAGCATCACTGTCACGCAGAGGTACATCCACCCGCAGGCCGATACGATCAACCGGATATTTTCCTCGCATTTGCTGATAGGCACAAAATCGGGCACAGAGAAGAAATCTTCCAAATCCAAGGAGCAAAATAAACTAACGGGTAGCAAAACATAGGTGATTGATTACAAGCAAGATGGGCGTGGTGCCGGGAGGGGGAATCGAACCCCCACAGTCCTTTCGGACCTGCGGATTTTAAGTCCGCTGCGTCTGCCAATTTCGCCATCCCGGCTCGCGTTCATTCTAGCCTAGGAAGCCGCACGGGCGATTGTCTTAACGAGGGAATGCAGGCTACTTATTTTGGGTGGGTCGGAGCGGGACGTTAGCTGGACGAGGTTAGCTGTGGGCGCTCGCCGGAGTGCTGCTCGCGCCCGCCGACGCGATCCCACGCTGCTTCTGCAGCACTTCGCGGAATTGTTCCGCCGTGAGCGCTTCGCCATAGAACAACTGCAACAACGGATCGTCCATGTCAGCTGGCGGTTTGCTCGCGCTCGGTTCCGATTCGAGTCCTTCCGGTTCCACCAGCAACTCCGGCAGCAGCGAGCGATTTTCATTGAGGACTGCTAGAAATACTTCTACCGCCGTCCGATGTTCCGGCGTCGCCTGGGTAAATTCCACGCCCATGCCCTTATCCGGATGCATGATCCGCACCACGCCCTGGGCCCGCACTTCGGCTCCGCCGGCGCGCATCGACAGGGTCACGCGACTCGACGCCGGGAACGGCGACGCCATCTCCAGATAGCATCCTCCCAGGCTCATATCGGTAAGCTGACAGCGAATCGGCGGATCGTCCTGCTCGGCGTCCGGAGAATTCTGCTTCAGCCACTCCCGCAACTGCTGGGTCGCTTCCGGCGGGATTTGCTGGAACCGCAGCCCCGCCTGCGCTTTTTCCCCTTCCCAGGCGAACTCGGCGGGAAGTTCCAGAGCGACTTCGGATCCTGGCAAAGTGAACACCGCCTGCCAGTGCCCCGTCGGCCGGCGTCGCTTCGGCACGTTCACCGCCATGCCACCTTCGCTCAGGTCGATGGTCGTCACCTTCATGTTGCTGCCCGCTTCCGGACTGCGCATGACCACCGGAATCTCCACCGCAACCCGCGAGTTGCGCCGGCGCTCGCTCTTCATCAGCGCCCGCGCCGCCCGGAAACTCGACTTCGCCCGCTCGCTTGAAACTGGCTTGTAGAGCACGAAGTGGGCTCCCAGCTCGAAAACCGCCTTCAGCCCAATGATGGGATCGACAATCGCAACCGCCACCGCCTGCCGGTTGCACGGAGCGGTGCGCGCGCTGCGCAACACATCCGATGCTCCGTCGTCAGTAACGTCGACAATGATCGCCTCAAATCGCTGCCGCGTCAGCCTGCGCAGAGCGCCGTCGGAGTCCACACACAACTCCACCGCAATATCCAAATCGCCCAGCACACGGCGCAAGACTCGTACGATTTTTTCGTCCGCACACAGCACCAACGATTTCAGACTCATGCTGGGCCTACTCCTAAGCAACAACGCAGGAATGCCGGTGGCCAGAAAAATACTTTCCCACGGACGCTGGCCGACAGCCCGGGGACCGCAAGTGCGAGATGCCCTCTCTGCACTCTAAGTCTGTCCGGGTTGTCAATCAACGTCTCTGCAGCGAAGCCGCGTTACCACCGTAATCGGCCGGGGCAACGCTACCCAGTCTCACCCCTAATGTCATTCCGAACCGGTCTGAAAGACCGGTGAGGAACCTGCTTTTCGGCACTAAGGTCAGCCCGACTCGCTACTGTCTAACTATCTTAATTTGCATACGCTTGAACGAAACTCCTCACCGTTCTCGCAACAATTTCCCGTTGACTTTCCCGCCAATTCCGCTGTAAGCTGTTGAGTCTCCGATTAGTCTCAGGTGCGAAGCAGTCGTCGACCTAACTTTGTCTGATCCGGGTCGGTGTTCCGTCTTCGATCAGAACCTGAATCCTCCAGACGACCCGGAGAATCATATAGTTAGGCGAGTTTGCAGTTTCATTCCCCTAAGTGGAAAGGCACTTTTCATGGCCAAGCGACGCGGAAATCCGAATTGGGGCAAGCCCGAGCCAATCGGCCCCATCACCCCGACCATCACTGAATTTGAGCAGGTTGTACGCGAGTACAAGCTCTCCCCAGATCAGTACCTGCGGTCGACCCGCCTGCGCGAGTGGGCGCGCCGCAACAAGAATTCCAAGTACATCCCTGAGCCTCTTCTGGAAGCCTGGGGATTCGAAATCGAGTCCACGCTGTAACCCAGCTGGGACAGCTTCTTAAATCTTGCGGGTCGCTCCTGAAATTGTAAGGAGCGGCCCTTATTGTTTTCTACCGGTTCTTAGGTCTTCGGTGTTAGGTCTTAGGCTAGAAAGATCGGCGCTGACAACTCAGATGATGGTTGGCAAGGCGCAAAAGCGAAGACCGAAGACTCAAAACCTAAAACCTGAGTCGTGATGCTCAACGTCCTCGAAATCCCGCCCGCTGAACTCTTCTCTCTACTAGCGGCCATCGGCTTCGCCGCCGGCCTGAATCTCTACGCCACCGTCGCCGTGCTCGGCCTGCTGGCCCGCTTCGGCCATCTCCCGCTACCTCCGGGACTACACCTGCTGCAAGGCTGGCCCGTCATCAGCGCCAGCGCCGCGCTCTTCGTCATCGAATTCTTCGCCGACAAGATTCCCGCCTTCGACCTCATCTGGAACGCCCTGCACACCTTCATTCGCGTCCCTGTCGCCGGATTCCTCGCCTACCAGGCCACCGCCCAGCTTTCTCCCGAGCACCAACTTCTGGCCACGCTCCTCGGAGCAACCGTAGCCCTCGTCGCCCACAGCGGCAAAACCGCCGTCCGCGCCGCCGTCACCCCGTCGCCCGAACCGTTCTCAAATATCTCTTTGAGCGTTGGCGAGGACGTTCTAGCCATCGCCTTGACTTGGCTGGCCACGCGCCATCCCTACGTAGCCGGCACTCTGGCCACGATCTTCGTCGTAATCATCGTGCTCTTTATCCGCTGGGTCATCCGCGCCATGCGTGCGCTGTTCCGCGGGGCCGAACACGAACTCACCGGCTAGCCCAGATTAAGCAAGCGAAACTACGCGTGCGCCGCCCGGCTTCGCACCGGCGCTGCTTGCCGCTCGCGGGCCAAGAGCACATCATCCCAAAACCCCGACATCGGATCGACCGCGGAGAGGCCAATCTCTCCCGCCTGAGGCGTGCCCTCGGCTCCCACCCAAGCCGCCCGAAAGTCCTGCTTCTTGTTATTGCGGCTGAGCGTGACAATCTTGCCCGTCCGAATCTCGCCGCGGAAACCCCGTATCAGCGCTCCCTGCCGGCTGATATCGGCTGTCGTTACTTCCTGTTCCGCCGGATGTCCTTTGGCGTCGGTCACGATGACCCGCACCGGCAAGGACAAATCGACCCGCGAATCTCGCCGCTTGATTCTGAACTGCGACATCAGCCCGCTCAGCAACTTCGCCACATCGGCCAGTTCCTGGGCCGCGCGCTTCGACTCTTGCGCCCGAAACAACGTCCCATCGGCTACCCGTGCTACCGCTCCAATGCTGGACGATATTTCGCCCGCTCCCCGCGCCGCCTCGTCCACGTTACGCTTCATCTCGTTCGTGGTCGCGCTCTGCTCCTCGACGGCCGTAGCGATCGTCACTGATATGTCGTTGATCTGGTGGATGACACCGGCAATGCTTCCGATCGCCTCCACCGCTCCCCGAGTGTCGGACTGAATCGCCGCGATCTTACGGCCAATGTCGTCAGTGGATGTGGCGGTTTGCTTGGCCAGTTCTTTCACTTCATTGGCCACCACGGCAAAACCCTTGCCCGCCTCGCCCGCGCGGGCGGCCTCGATAGTGGCATTCAGCGCGAGCAGGTTCGTCTGCTGCGCGATCACTGTAATCACTTTGATGACTTCGCCAATCTCCGCGCTGGAGTTGCCTAACTTCGCCACTGAGATGTTGGCGGCCTGCGCCTTCTGCACCGCGGTGCCGGCAATGTTGGCGGCTTCGTGGGCATTGGTGGCGATGCTTTGAATGGTGGTCGCCATCTCTTCCGCGCCAATGGAAACCGTTTGCAGGTTATTGCTGACTCGCTCGGCCGCCTGCGACACGACATTGGCCTTGGCCGACGTCTCTTCCGAATTGGCCGTGATCTGCTCGCGGGCGGCGAACAGTTCGTCGCTCGCGCTGGCCACGCGAATGGCGGTTTCCGTAATCAAATGGATCACGTCCGCCAGACTATTCTTCATGCTATTCAGTGCCACGCACGCCCGCCCGATCTCGTCGTCGGAAT
>JBEKWZ010000297.1:0-5216 GCA_049512555.1 Candidatus Sulfotelmatobacter sp.
CGTTCCGCCTGAAGAGCGGCTTCACTCGGGATGACGACCATCCGTGGGCAGCACATGCAAACCGCACTACTACACAGATTCGCGGTTCCTTGACATCCTCGACTGCTGGTTTGACAATTCGAATGAATCCCCCTTACGGTACTTTCCCTCTCCGAGGTGGGTCGCGGCATTCCAATTGGAGGCTGGCCATGAAACGCTGGACTGTCTTTTTCCTTGCTGTTGTCGTCACTTCCGCTCTTCTGCTGCCCAGCGCCCGCGCGGAGCCGAAAAAGAAGCTGTACAACAACTCCTCCGAACAGGTATTCAAAGCGGCGCTGCGGACTGCGCGAGAGCGTCACGTCGTCACCTACGTTGACGAAAAGACACTCATGTTCACGTTCGAGACCGGACGATCGTTCACCTCCGAGGGATTTGTGGCCAACGCTTCGGTAGAGCCGGAAGGCGAGGACAAGGCCACTCTTATCATCAATGTCCAAAGCAAGAAAGGTTTCTCCTGGGGCGCTGGCGACCGGATGGCCGAAAAGTTTTACCTGCAGGTCGCGGACGAACTGGCGGGCGATCCCCAGCAGAAATCGGCGATTAAAGGTCCGGAGAATGCAGTTGTCGTGCCTGATGCGAAAGCTGTACCCCCGGAGCCGTCCATGACCAAGCCCGCGGATGCCGCATCCCCTGCGATGGCTGCGGACAAAGGCAAGATTTCGGTGAGTTCTCTTCCCGATTCCGCCGACATCGAGATCGACGGCAGCTTCGTGGGCAACACTCCCTCCGATGTGCAGGTGGCCGAGGGCGATCACACCGTCACAGTGAAGAAGGCCGGCTTCAAGGACTGGGAGCGGAAAATGAAAGTCACGGCGGGCAGCAGCGTGCACTTGAACGCTGAGTTGGAGAAGGTGACGGCGCAGTAGAGATCGCGTTGTGCGGAGAGTGATCAATCGACATCCAGTGCCGGATGTGATCCTTGTCCTTGCATTTTTTCCCGGAGGGCTGATAATTACCAGTCTCCTTCCCCCCGGGAGGTATCATGTCATCTCTTATCGGTAAACTACGCCCGGCCGCACCGGTGTGTCTGGGCGTTGCGTTTATTCTTCATCTGCTGCTGGCCGCAACCTTAGTTCTGGTCGGCCAAGCCGCCTCTGCGCAAGACGCCGCGCCGGGGGCGAACTCTGATCCGACCTATCAGGCTCTGCGCAACCTGACCCTCGGCGGCGAAGCTGTGAGCGTCAGCAACCTTGATCTGAAACGCGATGCCGGCACATTTCATTTGCGTTCCGGCACCGTGTGCTTTACCGCCCCAGTGGCGGGCAGGGTGACGGGAGCGGTGTTTAGCGGGGACGGGAATTTCATTCTCGCTCCGCCGGCGTCGGAAGCAGCCATGCTGAAGCTGCTGACCAAGGAAGACCAGTTCAGTGAAAACTTCAGCCAGATGGCGCTGCGCTTCACCGACTCGACCTACGACGAAATCAAGAAAGCTGGCACCGCGGGCGCATCCGGCTGTGACGCCGGACCGCTGAAAGACAGCCAGCACATCAACCGCCACAGGCGTAAGCAGAATCTTGAGTCGCGCATCCTGGAAGACCTGCTCAGCCCGGAGCCGGGAGGACTGTTTGTCGCCTTCATCCACGGCAAGCGCTACAACGGCCAGGAACTTTACACGATCGATCCTCATGAGGGAGGCGATCAGGTCCGGTTCAGTACCTATGATGAAAACAAATTTGGGGAGTGGGCGGGGTTCCCCATGTCCGGCGAACGCAGGAAGGGCGCGATCGGTCCGCCCATCCGCATCGAACATCAGCAGATTGAGACTACGATCGAAAAGAGCGCCAACCTGATCGGCAAGACCCAGACCACTTTCACTGCCAACCTGAACGGCCTGCGGGTCGTGCCCTTCGACCTGTTCCGGACTCTGAGGGTGCGCCGCGTGACGACCGCCGACAGCCAGCCGTTGTCGTTCATTCAAGAAGACAAAAACGACGATGCAGAGTTCGCGGTGATTCTGCCCAAGGCCCTGGCCATGGGTGACCAGTTTACTGTGATCACCGAGTACGAAGGCAAGGAAGCAGTAACCAATGAAGGCAACGGCAACTACTTTCCAGTGGCCCGGGAAAACTGGTATCCGAACAATTCCAACCGCGGCCTCGGGGAGTACGCGACTTATGACATGACGTTCCACATTCCGAAAGGGATGTTGATCGCAGCCACCGGCGTTCGTGTCAGCGACAGTAATGACGGCGGACAGAACGTGACCGTGTGGAAGAGCGAAGCTCCGCAGACCGTGGCGGGGTTCAGCCTCGGCCGATTCAAGGTCGAGCAAGTGAAGCTGGACAAGCCGGAATATCAGATCGAGTCCTATGCCAATCAGGAGTCGCCCGACTGGGTGCAGGGCCTGCAGCACTCGGTCAATCAAGATCTCCCGACTTTGGGTTCGCATGCTCCCGAAGCCGCGCTGGGCACCATGAGCACTACCGGCCTCAACAAAAAAGCCCTCAACGAAGGCGAACTGGCGGTGCAGCTTTACACAGAGTATTTCGGCCCTTCGTTGTTCAAACACATGCAGCTGACCCAGCAGACGGCCTGCAGGTTCGGGCAGTCATGGCCGGAGTTGGTCTGGATTCCGATCTGCTATTACTTTGACACGACCATACGCCATCAGCTGGGAATGGATTGGGGCGACCGCGGTTACTGGAAAGTGGTGACCCCGCACGAAGTTGCGCATCAGTGGTGGGGACATACGGTGGGCTTCAGTTCCTATCGCGATCAGTGGATGAGCGAAGGGTTCGCTGACATGTCGGCCTCGCTCTATTTGACCATGATCGAAAAAGATCCGAAGAAGTTCATCACTTTCTGGAACGACGAACGCGAGCTGCTGCTGGAGCGCGATGCGCAAGGCTTTCGGGCGATTGATGCCGGGCCGCTCACCATGGGCTATCGCACCAGCAACTCCCGCACCGGATTTGACACGACCCGCCGCCTGATCTATCCCAAGGGCGCGTACATCCTGCATATGATCCGCATGATGCTGCACGACAACCACACGGGCGATCAGCGCTTCAAGGAGCTAATGCAGGATTTCGTCAACACCTACCGCGGCAAAGCTGCCTCTACGGAAGACTTCAAGGCCATGGTGGAGAAACACATGACCCAGGAAATGGACCTGGAGCGCAACCACAAGATGGACTGGTTCTTCAACGAGTATGTTTACGGAACGCAGTTGCCCTCCTACCAGATGAGCGCGAACTTTGACACGGGCGCCGATGGCGACGTCGTGATGAGCGTGAAGATGACGCAGTCAAACGTGAACGACAGTTTTCGTATGCTGGTGCCCATCTATCTGGAGTTGCCCAATGGCATGCTCTTCCTGGGAAGAGCGCGGCTTACGGGCAACAGCAACTTCGAGCAGAAGATCCCTTTGAAGGGTTTGAAGGACAAGCCTAAGCGAGCGGTCATCAATTACTACGATGACGTGCTGGCGTCGCCGAACTAACTTGGCATTGTAGAGAAAAGAAGGGAGCACGCAATCTGCTCCCTTCTTCTGGATTCGGTGAGCAATCCAGGTGCTTGTTACTTGCTGGAACCTGCCTGCATGCCGTCTCCGGAGTCGGTCAGATCGAGCCCGATCTTTTTGCCTTCGAAGCGTGCTCCGGCCAGCGTCTTAGTGCCGTCGTCGTTGCTCTTCAGCAAGGCAGCGTTGTATTGTGCGGGTGCTTGCAGGTCCACCAGTTTTGCAGGTACTTTGGCGACGACCGTCTTGCCCTGCATGATGCTGACTTCCACGTTGGGGCCACTGCCGTCCCATTGCAGTTTGTAGTCGCCGGGTTTGAGCTTGGTTCCGTTGACGGTCGCCCCGTCTCGCAACGTCAACCCAGCTTTCGTACCTGCAAACGCGCTCGAGGCCAGCAGCAGAGCCAACCCCATTACCAGACTTTTCGAAACTGTCGCGAACTTCATAGCTGCTCCTTATTTTCTTTCCCGAAGTTACGTCGGGAAACGGTTGGGGCGGCCCGGCTCGCGACCAGCGCGAGAAAACACTTGTGTTTCCCCACGAATCGCATAGAATGCTGCGACCGGGGTTGAGCAGAAAAGCCACAAGCTTCTCTGCCGCCATGGGGGTTTTCTCATCTGGGCCGCCAAACCGAGTGTGAGAGAATCCCCAAACCCCGCAATAGATATCGAATCAAATCTGGCCGGCGTTCCTTCGATGCCGGCCGTTTCCCCACTTCGAGACGTTACGTACGCGATGCCCTCGAAGTTCCCTAGTCTTCACTTCGTGTGCACTTCTTTGGACGCTGGGATCATCTTTCCGATAGCAAGGAAGTCACGCGAATTCATTTCTTTGGAAGGGAACAGCAGGCAGATGTTTTGTGTGGGTCGAGTGGCGCGGGCACTCCTGCCCGCGAATGCCGGCAGCGAATCAACTCCCTTTGATCAACGGCGAGGTTGATCGCGAGAATATTAGACACGACAAATTTGGAGTGACGTTCCGCAATCCGCGAACGTCTTCGTGGTCAGATTTCGCGGGCAAGAGTGCCCGCGCCACACGTGCGCCACACTTATCAGTCGCCGTCGCCGTGCTGGCGCTCAACCGAAAAAATATTCGCCTGGTCTTTTTCGAACGGGTAGACGTGCACCATCCAGTTGAAGACCACGGGATAAAAAGTTCCGCCCGCCGCGTCGCAGGCTTCCTTCGTATTGATGGATCCCCGCAAGCCAAACTGCGGATGCGGCGACAACATCTCTTGTCTCTTATCCGCCGGAGCGCGGCAGAAGTTTACATGCTCGTGCCACTGGGCCACGCTAAGCGGGACGCGCTCGTCGAGCTGATCTTCGGTGAAGCGCTTGGGCGCCGTGTACATCACACCGATCAGCTTGTAATCGTCGCCGTGTTTTTCATAGAGCAGCGACGTGGGATGTTCGGGATTGAAATGGAAGGCCGCTTCCAGGCCGTAGCCGTAGTTGGTGAAGTGATACATCTTCTGCGGCACTTCAGGATGGAAGATTTTGAAGCCGTCGGCCAGCGCCGTGCGGAAGTCTAAGTATTTCTCGGCAGCGTGGCGGGCCTGGTTGGCCAACTCCTGCGCACGCGCGCTATCGCCCGGCTTGGGTGCGCGCAGATCGGTCATCTTCATGTGCGGGCCCATGTCCATGTGGCCTTCCATCGAATTCATCACGTGAGAGCTGGCATCGCTGTCCGCATCTTTATCGCCGCTCATGGGCATGTC
>JBEKWZ010000298.1:0-5176 GCA_049512555.1 Candidatus Sulfotelmatobacter sp.
GGCATTTGCCGCGCGGTCGTCCTTGTAACGGTTTCCAAAGTAAGTCATCGGCGCCACCGCGACAACTCCGGGAATGCTGCGAATTTTGTCGCGATAGAAGGCGGGAAGAAAAAACGCCAGCGAAACACGGTCGCGCGTAATAATGCGCTTCGCCGCATCCGGCGTACCCGGGTCGATATAGAACGTCCGCCAGATCGACATCATCAACGTCAGCAACAGCAGCGAGAAGCTGATGCTGATCATAGTCAGCACACTGCGCCGCTTGTTGCGAAACGTATTGCGTACCACAAAACCGCCCAACGTCATAAATCGTCCTGAACAAACTTCAGCCGATGTGCCGTAATCCGTCGACAATGTTTATGTTGGAAGCGTGGTAAGACGGCACTGCTGCACTCAACAGTCCAACCAAACCAGAGGTCAGCATGGCGGCGAGCCAGATTCCAAACGTCACCTTCATGGGGAAAAAGCTGAAGAATTGAGGAGAATGGGTGAGGCCATAAACCATCAGCCAGCCCAGGCCAACTCCGACGAAGCCTCCAGCCAGCGAGAGCGCGACGGCTTCACTCACAAACAATCCCAGCACGCTGCGCCGGGTGAAGCCCAGGGTTTTCAGCACGGCGACTTCGCGGGTGCGCTCGCGGATGGACATGGCCATGGTGTTGGCTGAGACCAGCAAGGTCGCGAACACCACCGCCGAGCAGATGCTCAGGATGAAAGCCTTCACATTGCCCATCATGGCCACGAACTCCAGGCCAAAAGCTTTTTCGCTTTCCGTTTTCGTGGGTTGCGGCGAGTTGCGGAATGTGTCATCGACGGCGCTGGCGATCTTACTCACATCCGCAGGAGACGCCGCGAGGATACTGAACGTCCCGGCCTGCCCTTTGAAGAACGCCACCGCTTCCTCAACGTATTTCGCATTGAAGTAAACGGACTTGTTGTCGGGATTAGAGTGGAATATGCCGCGCACGATCAGTTCGAGATTCACCGGGTAAATCGTTCCCTGCAAAACAATCCGGTCGCCCAACTTCCACCCGTACTTCTTGGCCAGGGAGTCATTCACAATCACGCCCTGCCGGTCGCGCTGCCAGGCCGTGACTTGTTCTGCGGGTATTTCGAGAACCCGGTAGACTTTGAAGAATTCTTCGGGATCGGTGCCGAATTGCGCAAAGAAATTCTCCGGCTTCTGATCTTTGTAGATTCCGCCAAACCAAGACACCGGCACCACCGCCAAAACCCCGGGCATGGCCCGTATTTTCTCCCGATAGAAGCCGGGGAGACTGAACGTCAAAGACACGCGGTGCCGTACAACCAGCCTCTCGGCGGATTCAGGGCTGCCCTGGTCGAGATAGAAGGCCCGCCAGATGGTCATCATCAGCGTGAGCAGCAGCAAAGAAAAAGCGATGCTCAATACCGTTAGCGTGCTGCGGCGCTTGTTGCGGAACGCGTTCTTGGTGACAAACCGGGTTAACGTCATCGGCGAACTCCAGAGCGAACCGGGAACCAGGCACAGCGGGCAGGAATGTCCGAGCCCACCAAGAATAGACGAAGGTGTTCCCGATCGGCAACCGGTACAGATTCGATTTGTGCCGTGCTCAGCATCTCGATCCCGCACCCTCTTCGCTTTCCATACTTACGCGCGCTGCCCACGCCCACAAGTGGAGATCGTCATCAGGGTGGGATGACAAATGTCACACGCGGCTACACATATAACAATGACAGCCAACAATGACAGCTAACAATGACAGCTAACAATGAGAACCGTTGCGGCGACTAGAAAGTTACGCGCCGAAGTGCGTTCCCCGTGGAAAGCCGCCTCAGCGGTTTGCAGACAGTCTGCGTCTGCCATGGCCAGGGCCGGTGACCCCCGTCATTCCTATGCTTTGCAGAGCTTACCTTGGTAACTCGAAGCTTCGTCCAACCAGCGATATCCTAACCGTACACATTCCCTGGGCCTGTGCCGCGCCGGGCTTTTTGCGGCGATGGCGGCAGAGTCTCAGTGGAGTTTTTGGGAACGAAAAAAATGCCAACGCAAATCGGCCCCTTCGAAATTCTGAGTGAGCTGGCGAAATCGCCAACCGGCACGGTCTACAAAGCCAATGACCCTGAGACCGCGCAGACGATTGCCCTGAAGGTAATTCAATTGAGCGCATTCGGCGAGAGCGCGTCGGCGCTCGAACAAGCGCTGCTGGCTGAGGCCGAGAGCTCGAAGTCTTTGAGCAGCCCCAACGTTACACCCGTATTCGGGGCCGGCGTGATCGAAGGCCAGTTCTGCGCCGCCATGGAGTACGTGCAGGGCAACAGCATCGCCACCATGCTGGCGCGCAAAGAAGGATTTTCGATCTGGGATCTTCTCGACATCGGCCGGCAGTTGGGCGGCGCACTCGATTACATCACTTCGCATGGAGTTGTGCACTACAGCCTGGAACCCGCCAAGATCATGTGCGGCTGGGACGGCACGGTTCGAATTCTCAGTTTGGGTGTTTCCAGCGCGGGCATTTTTGCGCACAACGTTTCGGAAGGCATTCCCGGGGCCCTGCATTACATGTCGCCGGAGCAAGCGCTGGGCCAGGCCACCGATGGCCGGTCGAATCTGTTCAGCCTGGGCGCCATGCTCTACGAGATGGTCACCGAGCGGAAGGCATTCGATGGCGCAGACTTGGAGTCTTTGCGACAAAGAGTCCTCGAGAGCACGCCGGCCGCGCCTATTCAGGTGAACGCGAAGGTGCATCCGCTTCTGAGCGACCTGATCATGAAGGCGCTGGCGAAGGATCCGGGACAGCGCTACCAGACTGGGCGGCAACTGCTGGACGATCTGGAGAAATGCAAAGAGTCGAAGCCTGCGGCCAAGAAACCCGAAGCGGCCAAAGCCGTAGCGGCTCCAGCGAAGCCGGCGCAAGCCAGGCCTGCAGCTCCGGCCGCAGCCAAGCCCGCCGCGCGGCCAACTCCGGCACCCACGGCATCTGCGCCCTCTAGCCCGGCGCCCGCGCCAGCTGTGCAATCTGGTCTGGCGCGGCCTGCCAGTTCGCTGGCTGCTCCACAATCGAAGTCAACGCTGGCCAAGCCAGCCGAGCGGAAGCTCGACCCGCCAGCGTCGGCGAGCGCGGAAGCTCAGCCTTCGACCCTGGCGAAACCTGTGTCGAAGCTGGCCGTTCCCAAAGCAGCTGCGGCTGCCGCCGGAGTCGGAGGCACCGATGCGTCTTCGCCGGAGACTCCAGAACTTGAGGCGCCAATCGAGTTCGTCGCAGCCTCCGCGAAGGCGACCATCGATCCGCCAGAATTTCCATCGGCCTCGATGTCGGCCGTGGCCGAGCCGCCGGTTGAAAGTCCTGAGCCCGAAGTCGAAACTTTCGAGCCGCAAGTCGAAACCTTTGAGCCCCAGAGTGAGGAAGAAGCGCCCAGGCTTGCAGTCGATCCCATGATGGCAGAGGGCGGACAAAAGAGCGGTAGTGGCGTCAGCTTTTCCGAGATGACGGAACTGCCTCCGCTCAAGGAAGTTTACATCGCGCCTCCGCCGCCACCGCCGCCGGTTTCCCAGCCCGCGCCGTTGACGTCGACGCGCTTTAGTGGCACGAAAAAAGAAGACGAAAAGCCCAAGGTGCAGCCGCGCGAAGTGGCTGAGAAGGCGATTAAAGAGATCAAGAACGTTCCGCCCAAGCTCATGCTGTACGCTCTGGGTGGCGCGGCGGCGCTGATCATCGTCATCGGCATTGGGGTCACGATGTATATCCACAGTCTAGGCAGCGACGACGATGGCGCGCCACGCACTAGCGCCGTGGCCGACGCTCCGGCGCAGCCCGAGACCAGCCAGGCGGCGCCTGAAAAGACGCCGGCGCCCACGCCGGCTCCGGTCGCCAAGCCCCGCGAAGAAGCTTCAGAACCTGAATCTACTGTGGCCGAATCCGAGCCTGCGCGCGGCCGAAATTCAAAGAGGAAGACTGCCGCCGCGCCGGCCGTCATCCCTGGACAGTTAGCCATCGACTCTACGCCGCAGGGCGCACAGGTGCAGGTGGACGGCAGAAGTGATTCGAGCTATGTCACGCCCTTCGTGCTGACGAGTATTCAGCCAGGGCCGCATTCCATCACCGTCAGCAGGCCGGGCTACACCACCGACACGCGTTCGGTGACGGTCACTTCCGCCAACCGGGCGACCACTGTGATTCACCTGGCGCAGCTGATGGCGACGCTCATCGTGAAGAGCGATCCGGCGGGTGCCAACATCTATGTGGACGGCCGCGATGTGGGGCCGAAGACGCCGGCGCAGGTCAGCATCGACAAAGGCCAGCACGTGGTGCTCGTCCGCCTGTCGGGATACCTCGACGAAACCATGAATGGCCAGTTTGTGCTGGGGCAGACTTTCAACTTCTCGCCCACGCTGCGTCCGCTGGGCAACACCGACAACATCAAGACGGTTGGAAAAATGTCGAAGCTGTTTGGCGGGAAGGGCGCGGCGGCAGGGCAGGCGACGGTCAGCATCCGCACTCAGCCCAAGGGCGCGCAGATCGCGATCAACCAGCACATGCTGGAGAAGAACTCGCCGGTCGATATCGCCCTCGATCCCGGCAACTACGTGATCGACATTTCGCTCAGCGGATATGCTCCGGTGCATAAGATCATTACCGCCGACTCGGGCGGCAAGGTCGTGGTCGACGAAGTGATGCAGCGGCAGTAGGCGGCTTGCGCAAGCAGCCAGGTTTTGTCCACGACGACTGGGAAACGTCCGGGCTTTCTCCGGTTTGACTCGTCCTCGGTTTTGCCTCTCCGATGTCACTTCCCTCCCTCCCCCACTATTTTTTCTTCTGGGTTGAGTAAAGTATTCATTCTTAATGGCTTGTGGGTCGCGCGCAGGGTGGGGTCTGGGCAAAATCCTGATTCGGAAGGGCTTGCGGCTAAAATCTTCCGAAATAAAGACTTAGCGCCAGATTGCGCAGACCGTGATCCCCACTTGGGATCGGCGGTCGAAAGATTGTTGGGAGAACCCTCGCGCATGGAACGAGCTTGCGCGTTCTGAAATCCTCAGTAAAGGTTGTTCGTCACAAGAGCTGGAATAATTGTTGTGGAAGGCTGTGGAAAAAGTCGGTTGGACCGGCGTGGGACACATCCCGTCCCCATCCCCGGTTTTTCCCGAGGTGCTGCCTTGCGGGTGCAGGGTCGGAGAGTAGGATTGGACCGAATCGTC
>JBEKWZ010000299.1:0-5151 GCA_049512555.1 Candidatus Sulfotelmatobacter sp.
GATGCTTTCGACCTTCCTCCGTTTTACCTGGGGGTGGAGCGGGACGTGAACCGCTCCACCGCGGAGGAATATAACGATCTGGCGTTCCGGCAGGCGATTGTGCCGACGGCGCGGTTGCTGGCGGAATCGCTGACGCGGGATGCGATTGCGAAGAAGCTGGGATGGACTGATCTGGAATTTGTGTTTGCGGAGTTGGATACGACGGATCCGCTGGAGGAGGCGCAGATTCAGCAGATTCTGTTGCAGAACGGAGTGCTGACGGTGAATGAGGTTAGGCGGATGCGGGGGTTGGGGGAGATGGAGGGGTAAGCCAGCTGTCAGCTTTCAGCTCTCAGCCGTCAGTAAAATCCGCGCGCGTCGGGCGTTTTATTATCGGGGCCCGGCGGAGTTCTCTTGCAGCAGCTTGGTGTAGCAGTGCTCAAGTTCGTCGATCGAGCTCGCCTGCTCGCAAGCGTTGGGGAAGAACTTGCTGAGGCCTTTCATTGCTGCGTCGGTGATGTTCAGGCAGGCGGCGTTGAGGGCAAGGACCAGGCTGGGCGAGGAAGGGCGGTAGTTGCAGCGGGCGAAAGCTTCAACCGTCGGCGCCCATAATATGCAGCCCACAGGAAAGCTTTTGTCGAAGTTCACCTTGCGGCTGAGGCGAGCGAGGGCACGCTGATCGCAATGTTGGGCCAGGTAGTCGAGGGGGAAGAAGACCTCGTCCCGGTCCTGGCCGGGTGGCAAGTTTTCGAACGCGATGGAACGCATGAAGGCGAGAACTTTCCGGTTATGAATCTGCCAAAGAGACTGAACTATGTAGTAGCGCTGCAGTTGGTCACCAGACTCGTAGGCAGCGATTAGTTCGTCGGAGTGCTTGCGATCACCGAGTTCCGCGGAGATCAGGCCGGAGTCTCTGTAGCTGTCTTCGAGAGGGCAGCTCGCGTGCTTCTCGCTCAGACAGTTGATGAGTTGCTGGTCTGAGAGGTGCCGTATCTTCGCATGTACTTCTTCGTAAGGCGGAGGGTCGGATTGAGCTGGGCGGCAGGAGGCAAGAACTAGAACAGTAAGAAAGATCGTGACGAGTGACTTCATAAGCTCGGAGCGAATTTAACACAGGTTAGGCCTAACGAGAGAACTCCCCGCGAAGCCGGTGGTGCTTGGGGGCGAACGCGGGGTCCTTCGACTGCGGTTGTGCTTCGCTTTCAGCGAAGCGCAATCCTCACTCAGGATGACAGCACAAACTGCATAGGTCCTTCGCTTCGCTCAGGATGACAAAGTTTTTGGGTATGGAAGGGAGAACATGACGATTGCATTGGAGAGTATGGCGGTCACGATGCCGGAGGTGGAGGGACATCCGAACCGGGCGGGATTTCGGGGAGTGTTGACGGTGGTGGATGTGCCTTCGCAGCGGGCGCCAGCGGGGTCGAAGGGTCGGCGGGTGTTGCTGACTAGGGGCGCGGCGGAAGCGGCGTTGCCGTCGTTGCTGGGGATGGCGTTGGATTATGCTCCGTCGTTTGACCGGCATGATGTGCGGCGGAAGGTGGGCGTGATCACGAGCGCGGACGTGGTGGGACGGAATCTGGAGGTGAGTGGGTATCTGTACGCGAAGGACTTTCCGGACATTGTGGAGGAAGTGGGGAAAAACCGAGGGCGAACGTCGGACCCTTCGACAAGCTCAGGGCAGGCTGCCAGACGTCGGACCCCGGATACTGATCGTCGGAGCTCGGGCGGCAGACCGGCGGCTTCAGGATTGGGGATTGCGGCCTTGGGAACGGAAGGAACTCGGTTGAGGGCTTCGCTGGCGGCGGCGGTGGAACAAATTCGAAGTTTGACGGCGGCGATTCGGAAAGGGACTAGCGATGCTGACGCTCCTGTTTTGCTGGCTGAGGCGGGCGCGGGGGAGTTGGGGATGTCGTTCGAAGTGACCGATGTATTGGTGACCGACACGCGGGAACGGGTGTGGACGCTGATGAAGGTGACTTTTACGGGGGCAGCAATTTTGCGGAAGGACAAGGCGGCTTACCGGGATACTTGGATTGAGTTGTCTTCTTAGGTGGTCGGGACGAAAACCTTAACCACAGAGGACACAGAGGAGCACAGAGGTTCTTGGAGGAGGAGAAAAAGATGAATGAAGAGATGGTGCAGCAGTTGATGGCGACGGCGGAACGGCTGGCGAGTGCGGCTGAATCGTTGGATCGCGTGTTGGGGCGGCTGGATGCGCAACAGGAAACGCTGAATGCGAAGGTGGACCGGATTGTGGCGGCGGTGGACGAACGGTCATCGTATGAGCCGGTTAGCCACGAGGCTACACGGCAATTGCAGGATCGAGTGGCGGAGCTGGAGAAATCGAACACTGATCTGAAGGCGCAGGCGGCTCGCATGGTGCGGAAGACGCTTCCGCCGCTGGTGTCGGCAATCCTGGCGAAGAGTGGGACGGACACTGGTACCGAGAGGATCGAGAAGGGGGTGCTGGACAAGACGCTGCAGAGCTTGAGTGTTGAGCAGCGGATTGCGGTGAAAGCGGAGCTGGCGCGGGCGGGGATGATCGAGTAGGGGAAGTTTTCGAGTTTGAAATTTCTGGCAACGGTGGGCACGACATTCGTCGTGCCTTTTGCATTTCGGGCATATTGCAGTCTCTCAGGTTTCTGGCGGGAACTCCTGGCTGGGCCGCCGGCAGCGCGGTCGTGAAAAGGGGCCTTCTGCTCCGGAGTTGCTTCACTTCGTGAAGCGACTCCTGCGCTCAGGATGACAAGACTGGCGAAACATGAAACGGGTAAGTGAGGTTTTGACGCGGATGTGATTTCAGGCAGAAATAAAACAAATAAGGAGAAAACATGACTGGACGATTTGTGGATTTGATGGCGGCGGCGGACTACCTTGGGCCGGGTGCGATTGAGATTGAACGGTACCAGACGGAAATTTTCGACATCGTGCGACGGCGGGGCGTGTTCGGGCAGAGGATCAAGCAGGTGCCGGCGACGGGACATCCCTCGCGATTTTTTGAGGAGACAGCGATTGCGTCGCCGACGGCGGCGCAGGGGTTCATGGACCCGCGCAACATTGCTCCGGTGGTGCAGGCGCCGACGCGGATTGAGCTGGCTGTGCCGTTGAAGGCGCTGGTGTCGCAGATCAACTACAACCTGTTCGATCTGGAAGTCACGGCACAGCAGAGCCAGTTCGCGTATTTGCAGGCGAAAGATCTGGCCGACGCTGTGGACGGACTCATGCGAGCTCACGATGTGGCGCTGTGGAACGGAACAGACACATCGCTGAGTGCGCCGACGACGACGCAGTATTTCGGAGCAATCGGGCAGATCGAAGCGGGCGGAAACACGGTGACAGTCGCGAAAAGCACCGGCACGATCGTGCAAACGTTCAGGACTGCAGTGGCGCAGATGGTTGCGAATGCGTCGTACCAGGTGCGGCCGACTGCGATCTACGCGAACCCGATGCTGCTGGACCTGATCGACCAGGAGATGAAGGCGCAGTTCAACGTGGTGCTGAACACGGTGGAGGTCACGGCCGGGCTTCGGGTGAAAGCCCTGTCGACGCAGGCTGGCGATCTGCCGCTGATTCCGGAGTGGGCGCTCGGATACACGGGAACGCTGGGGTCGGGAGCGGTGCTGCCGGCGTACATCGTGACCGAGGATCTGATCGAGTATCACTGGCTGACCGATCCGAACCCGCGAGTGTTCAAGCTCGGGCTGCCCAGTGCGTTGACGCAGCAACAGGTGGTGGTGAAGTTTGGGGCTCCGGTGGTGAAAGGGGCGAACTTTGCGCACTACGAAGTGAAGGTGACGGACTAAGCAGTTGCCGGTGGTCAGCGGCCAAGTTGCCGGTCGGGCGGGTGGTCGGGACCGATCCGCAGCGGGATTCGCTGACCACTGGCCGTTGATTCTTGATCTATTTCTTTTTCGGACGACCTCAGCGGCTAAAGCCGCTCGACATTTTAGTTCTTGTTGGCACGGCTGAAGCCGTGCCCTTCCCGGTGCCGGTTGATGAGCACCGATGCCGGTGATGAAAGGCGCGGTATGAATTATCTGGCGACAACGGATTACTTGACGTACGGGCTGGACGCGGCGACGGACCCATCGTGGGTAACGGCGGCGTCGGCGATCATCGACGCACACTGCCGGCGAGTGACGCTGGGAGTGAACCAGTATGAAGAGCGACTGAAGATGCCTCCGGAACTGAATACGGTGCGGCTGAGTTATCTGCCGCTGGTGACGGTGGCTCCGGCGACGACGCCGATTGTCACGTTGCAGGGGCGGTATGGAATTCCGCGGCGCGGGGAGTGGCCGTTTCCGGAAATGAGTCTCGAGTTTGCGCTGGTGTTCGCATTGCCGGGAATGTGGACGGCCATTGATCCGACGACGATTGATATTTGGGCAGGAAGCGGAGAGCTGACGTTTCCGGTGAATGCGCTAGGACTTTTTTTCAATGAAGTGGACGTAGTTTACAACGCGGGGTGGGCGACGATTCCGACGCCGGTACAGGTGGCATGCGCGCAGATCGTGAAGAATGCGCAGAACACGCCGGGGCTGAACGTGCAGTCGAGCCAGATCAACCAGCTGCGGCTGCAGTATTTCGGGCCGACGCTGGTGGATGACATGGTGCGCAGTTTGCTGGCGCCGTATGTGGCGCTAAAGGGATCGTGATTTGAGGTCGTGGGTAGATTTCGCGGGCAAGAGTGCCCGCGCCACAGGGGAGGAATCATGGGAAACGGGATTTGTGGGGCGGCACTGGTGCGGGCGGCAAATGCGATGTTGACGGCGCTGGGAGGGGATCAGGTCACGCTGCTGCTACCGGCGACGGCGATGGCGAGCGACGCGGCGGGGCAGTTGGGCCTGGTGGATCCGGGAGTGCAGAACGTGATTATCGCTCCGGTGGTGACCCAGAACTTGCCGACCGGCAATCTCGGGCCAGTGCGAAGAATCGAGTTTACGCTGCCGGCCTCGGCGATTGACGCGCAGTTGCCGACGCTCGGGATGGGCACGGCGGAGGAATTGTTCGAGGCTGCGTTGGGAATGATGTTCGACGGCAACCTGTTTCACGTGGAGGCGGTGGTCACGGAGAGTTTCGCGGGGACGGCTTATTTCTACGTGGTGACGGCGGTGGAGTGAGGAGGGCCGCTATCGGACGTCAGCTGAACACATTTGATGGATGTGCATG
>JBEKWZ010000300.1:0-5139 GCA_049512555.1 Candidatus Sulfotelmatobacter sp.
TCAGCGGTCATAGAGTTGAAGTGCGGAATTGAGTTCGAACTGAAAGACAGCCTGAATTGTAGCCTAGCGGCAAGCTCGCGCTATTGCCGAACGCGTCTCATTCTTTGCGGCGGCCTCATCATCGGGCCGTCAGCTTACCGGCTCTTGTCGACCGGCAAGCTGAATGAGAAGACTGACCCACTGCCCAACTGGCTGACCACGCCGATCGTGCCGCCGTGAGCCTCTACAATCACCTTCGCGATCGCCAGGCCCATACCCGTGCCCGGCGCCGTGTACCGCTGGTGCTGCCCGCGATAGAATTTTTCAAAAATTAGCGACTGTTCGAACGAGTCGATGCCCGGGCCCCGATCGGCCACGCTGGTCACCAGCCAGTCGCCCTTCACCTCGCTGGTCACTTTGATCGGAACTCCCGCGTCGGAATATTTTCCGGCATTCTCCAGCAAGTGCATGAGCACCTCGCGAATGCGCTGAACATCCATCCGCACCCTGGGCAAGTCTGGCGCCACAACGATCTCCACCGGATGTTTCTCGATCGAGGCCTTCGCGTCTTCCAGTGCCGGCCGCAACGCGTCTTCGATCGTGTGCGGCTGCAGATCGAGTTTGAACATCCCGGAATCGAGTTGCGCCATCTCTGCAGCCTCGCCCACCAGGCGATTCAGACGATCGGTTTCTTCGTCGATGACAGTCAGCAACTCGCGACGGCCTTGGTCGTCGAGACTCGCGCCCGACAACAAAGTCGTAATGCTGGCCTTGATGGAGGTCAGGGGAGTTCGAAACTCATGCGTCACCGAATCAAGCAGAGCCGTTCGTAGACGTTCGTGTTCCTGCTCGGCGCGATTCTTGCTGAGCGCCTCGAGCGCGCGGGCGCGCTCAATCGCCAGGCCCGCCAGGCTTCCCAATGCATCCAGAGTTTCCCGCGAGAGTTCGTATCCGGTCACGCCCAGCGCGCCCACCGTGCGCATCCCCAGACGCAGAGGCACGTATGACACGCCCCCCTGCGTGATGGGTTCCCCACGTAATAATGTGGAGCGCAGCACGCTCTCTTCGAATGGCGCATCGAGCGACGAACGGTAGACCGTAGGGTGATCCGCCGCCATGACGACTACGCTGCCCACCGAGAACGTTTCCTGCACATATTTCGGCAACGCGTTCAACAGTTCGAGGACATTTTCGGAAGCCAGCAGTCGCTGGCTCAGGCCGAAAAGGCGCTCGACTTCGCGCCGGCGTTGTTTCGCTCCCTCGGCCTCGCGCCGCGCACGCTCCGCCAGATTGCTGGCCACCAGCGCGGTCACCAGAAATGCGAACAGTGCCACCCAGTTCTGCGGATCGGCTATGGTGAACGTTCCGACCGGAGGCAGAAAGAAAAAATTGAAGGCGGCGGTCGCTCCCACAGCCATCACCACCGCGTAGCGCAAGCCCCAGTACGCCGAGGTGAGCAACACGGTCACCAGGAACATCAGTGCCACAGTCGTGTGATTAACGTGCAGCTTAAAGTCGACCGCGGTGATGGCACAGATGGTCGCAACTACATAGACGTAACGCAGCGCTTGCGTTCTGGCCCCGATTTTCACACCCGCATTGTACGATGGACGTGACATTTTCCGCGCTGCGAAAGACAATAGCGGGTGACCAAGCTCGATGAGCAGACGCGATGTGCAAACAATGACCAAGACGCCCGAGGAGTGGCTCCACGAAGTTTCACCAGAAAAGCCGCGGGGAATCTTCAAGCTTTTTCTGGGTTACGCCCCCGGCGTAGGCAAGACCTACAGCATGCTGAGCGAGGCCATCCGCCGCGCCAGCCGCGGCGAAGATGTGATCGCCGGCGTGGTCGAGAGCCATGGCCGCAAAGCTACAGCGGAACTGGCCGCCAAACTCGACCGGGTCCCTCCTCGCAAACTCGAGTACAAAGGCACCACGTTCGAAGAGATGGACGTCGACGCGATTCTTGCCCGCAAGCCGGCGGTCGTAGTGATCGACGAACTGGCTCACACCAACATTGAGGGCAGCAAGCACGCCAAGCGCTACGAAGACGTCATGGAAATCCTGGAGGCGAAGATCGATGTGCTCTCTACCATGAACGTGCAGCACGTCGAAAGCGTCGGTCCCACGGTTCAGCAAATCACCGGGGTGCAGGTTCGGGAAACCGTTCCGGACTGGGTGATGCAGCGGGTGGACGAAATCGTGCTCGCCGATCTGACGCCGCAAGCCCTCCAGAAACGCATGGAGCGCGGCGATATTTATCCCGTGGACCGCGCCCAGCGCGCTCTCTCGCATTTCTTTCGCCCGGGAAACCTGATCGCGCTTCGCGAGTTGGCGCTGCGCCAGGTCACCGGAGTTGTTGATCGCAGTCTCGATGCTTTTCTCGATAAGGACGGTACACAACCGGCGCACACCGTGCGCGAGCGGATCGGCGTGTGTGTGAGTTCCAATCCGGCGGCGCAATACTTGATCGCGCGCGGATCCCGCATGGCGCAGGCCATGGGCGGCGAGTTCTACGTGTTTTACGTCGACATGGGCCGCGATACGCGTCCGGAGGATCAGAAGACTCTGGCGGAAAACATTCGCTTTGCCGAGAACCTGGGTGCTCACGTCGTGCGCGGCTCCGGTCGAAGCATCGCCGATGGCGTGGCTCAACTGGTGCGCGAGAACCACATCACGCAGGTAATTTTTGGCCGGTCGGCTCGCACCGGCTGGCAGCGCTACCTTTATCTGTCAGCTATCCAGCGCTTTCTGCGGGATTCGCCTTCCGTCGACGTTCACATCGTGACCCAGGAGGCCCGCTGATGGTTGACCGCCCGCACATCCTGGTCGTGGACGACGAACCGCAGATCACCCGCGTACTGCGCACCAGCCTTTCCGCGCAAGGCTATGACATCCGCATTGCCAACAGCGGGGAAATGGCGCTGGAAATTATGAAAGACTGGTCGCCCAGTTTGATCATTACTGACCTGTCGATGCCCTCGATCGATGGTGTACAGTTGTGCCGCGCCGTGCGCGCGGTCTCGCAGGTTCCGATCGTCGTGCTTTCGGTGCGGGACAAGGAGCAGCAGAAAGTCGAAGCGCTCGACGCCGGCGCCGACGACTACGTGACCAAGCCCTTCGGCATGAATGAACTGCTGGCGAGGGTGCGCGCCAATCTGCGCCGCGTCCCCGCTGAAAACGAACCGGAGGACGCCGTCATCGAGATTGGCGACTTCCGCATCGACACGGCCGCCCACAAAGTGACGGTCCGGCGAAACGAAGTTCGCCTTACCCCCAAAGAATTCGACCTGCTGGTTTTTCTGGCGCGCCGTCCCGGCAAGGTTATCAACCACCGCACTTTGCTGGGAGCTATATGGGGTGGGCAAAGCACAGAGCAGGTGGAATATCTCCGCGTGTTCGTCGGCCAGTTGCGCAAGAAACTGGAGCCGGATTCCTCCTCGCCGCGCTACATCGTCACCGAGCCCTGGGTGGGATATCGCTTCGAACCTGGGGAATAGCCGTCATCTCTTCTCAGCCGCAGAATAACTCCCGCATTCTTACGAACATTCTACGAACCTTTTATTCAATCTTTACGGCTTTCATCATCAAATCGTTCAAGGGCGAGAGGACAGCAGCGAAGCAGTCCGTCGCCGCATAGAAAGTTTGAGGGCGCAATGTCAACCATTCAGGATGTCTCGGCCGAACAACTGGCAAAAGTATTTCATCACTATCGCGAAGCGTTAGGGCGTGACTGCAACAGTCACGGGGTTAAGGAAGACGGTTCCTGGGAGCGAACTCCGCAGAACGAGCGCAAATTGATGGTGGCGGCGGCCCGTTTGGCGCTCCTCGAACTAGCCACCACGCCTGCGCGGCCAGCCCGAATCCGAAAGTATTATGCCAAGCCGGGCGAGGCAGAGTGGGGCTGCTAAGTCCTGTTCTGCGGTGCTTTCCGGGCTGAGTTTCCGGAGTTGGCTTGTTTCTCCTTACGAATTCTTTATGAACTCTTGATCCCTCTCTTACGCGCGGAGATGAAGAATTGCCTCGAGAACAGTTTTCAGCGACAGGTCCGCCGGTGACACTATGAGAGTTGCGCTGGCAATGCTGTGCATCGGCGCCGTGGTTTTTCTGCTGCGCGTGCTGGCCGCTTTCGTCAAAGAAGCAATGCGATTGCCGGCCGGCGTCGTACAAGTTCACTTTGCAAAGTTTAATCCGTCCCGGCGGCGCGGAAAACTCATAGAGATGCGCACTGAAGTGGAAAGGCCAAGCACTCCGTACAGCACTGATGAGCGGATTGCTCTCTGATTTCTGCGCCGGAGATCAGAAACCGCCCGAGGAGGTTCCTATGCAGGATGTTCTTTGGATTGCCGTCACAATCGCGTTTTTCGCGGCCTCGGTCGCGTACGTGCGTTTCTGCGATCGCATGAAGTAGCAGGAAAGTCTGAGGTAGGAGAAATCATGGACCTGCAATCCCTCATCATGCTCATTATCAGCGCCCTAGTGACCGTGTATTTGTTCTATGCCCTGCTGCGTCCGGAGAAATTCTGAAATGACCCTTAATGGCTGGCTGCAGATCGTTGTCTTCCTGGCGCTGATCTTCGCCATCACCAAGCCGCTTGGCATCTTCATGGCGCGCGTGTTCGCCCGCGAGAAGACATTTCTCGACCCTGTGCTGCGGCCCATCGAGCGCCTGATCTACCGCGTGACCGGCGTCGACGAATCGCACGAGATGCGATGGACCGAGTACGCGACCACCATGCTGGTCTTTAGCGCGGTGTCGATGCTGGTTCTGTATGTGATCCAGCGGATTCAGGGCATGCTGCCTTTCAATCCCCAGCACTTCGCGGCAGTCACGCCCGCACACCTGGCCTGGAATACCGCCGCGTCATTCACCACCAACACCAACTGGCAGGCCTATTCCGGCGAGACGACCATGAGCTACTTCACTCAAATGGCCGGCCTTGCCTTTCACAACTTTGCCTCGGCGGCTACCGGCATCGCACTGGGGATCGCCTTCATTCGCGGCATTGCCCGCCGCCAGATGCAGACTCTGGGAAATTTCTGGGTCGACTTCGTACGCTGCTGCCTATGGGTTCTGTTGCCCTTTAGCATTGTGGGAGCGTTGTTTCTGGTGTCGCAGGGAGTGGTGCAGAATCTGAAGCCCTACGACACCATAAAACT